>NZ_LN831051.1:0-301566 GCF_001457635.1 Streptococcus pneumoniae | reverse complement strand
TGCGGATTTCCAAGGAAAAAGAACTGATGACCCTGGTTTCAGAAGCTATTGCAAATAGTCTCAAGGAACAAACCTTGATTCCAGATGCCTTGGAAAATCTTGCCAAATCGACCGTGCGCAATCGTGAGAAGGTGGATCAAACTATTCTCCCACTCAAAGAAAATACGCTCTACTATGAGAAAACTGAGCCGTCAAGACCTAGTCAAACTGAAGTAGCTGATTATCAGGTAGAATTGACTGATGAAGGGCAGGATTTGACCCTGTTTGCCAAGGAAACCTTGGACCGATTGACCAAGCCAGCAAAACTGCATTTTGCAGAGAGAAAGCCTGCTAACTACGACCAGCTAGACCATCCAGAGTTAGATCTTGCTAGCATCGATAAGGCTTATGACAAACTGGAGCGAGAAGAAGCATCCAGCTTCCCAGAGTTGGAGTTTTTCGGACAAATGCACGGGACTTATCTCTTTGCCCAAGGGCGAGATGGACTTTACATCATAGATCAGCACGCTGCTCAGGAACGGGTCAAGTACGAGGAGTACCGTGAAAGCATTGGCAATGTTGACCAGAGCCAGCAGCAACTCCTAGTGCCCTATATCTTTGAATTTCCTGCGGATGATGCCCTGCGTCTCAAGGAAAGAATGCCTCTCTTAGAGGAAGTGGGCGTCTTTCTAGCAGAGTACGGAGAAAATCAATTTATTCTACGTGAACATCCTATTTGGATGGCAGAAGAAGAGATTGAATCAGGCATCTATGAGATGTGCGACATGCTCCTTTTGACCAAGGAAGTTTCTATCAAGAAATACCGAGCAGAGTTGGCTATCATGATGTCTTGCAAGCGATCTATCAAGGCCAATCATCGTATTGATGATCATTCAGCTAGACAACTCCTCTATCAGCTTTCTCAATGTGACAATCCCTATAACTGTCCTCACGGACGTCCTGTTTTGGTGCATTTTACCAAGTCGGATATGGAAAAGATGTTCCGACGTATTCAGGAAAATCACACCAGTCTCCGTGAGTTGGGGAAATATTAAAAGTATAAAAAAGTCTGGGAAAAATTTTCAAAATCAGAAAAACGCATAAAATCAGGTGTTCAAAAACCTTGATTTTATGCGTTTTATCATGGAAATAGTTACTTCATGTTTTCCTAATTCTTTTCGAAACTCTTTTTAAACCACGTCAGTTTTATCAGTAATCTCAAAACAGTGTTTTGAGCTAATTTTGCCAGTTTTGTCTGTAACATCGAAGTTGTGTTTGACCACTCTGCGACTGGTTTCCTAGTTTGCTCTATGATTTTCACAGAGTATTAAATTGCGATTTTGCCAAGTTTCTTTATTCGTCTAAAAGTAGAGTCTGTTCTATGCGTCTAATGTACGAATTAGGTTGACCATTTCAATAGCTCCTTGTGCACACTCAGAACCCTTATTTCCTGCTTTAGTGCCAGCTCGTTCTATGGCTTGTTCAATTGTATCTGTCGTTAGCACACCAAACATAACAGGAATTTCGCTATTTAAACTGATTTGGGCGATTCCCTTAGATACCTCGCTACATACATAATCATAATGACTTGTATTCCCTCTAATGACAGCTCCCAAGCAGATAATTGCATCATATTTTTTACTTTTTGCCATTTTTGATGCAATCAGTGGTATTTCAAAAGCTCCTGGAACCCAGGCTACCTCTATATCTTTCTCGTTTACATTCTCTCTTTTGAGATTATCTAGTGCTCCAGATAATAATTTTGAAGTTATAAATTCATTAAATCTCGCTACAACAATACCTATTTTAATATTGTTTGCTACTAAATTACCTTCATAAGTGTTCATTTATTTTTCCTCCATATTTAAAATGTGACCCATTCGATTTTTCTTTGTTTCTAAATAAAAACTATCGTAAGGATTGGCTTCTATTTCGATTGATATTCTACTGGAAATGGTAATTCCATATTTTTCTAACTGTTCAACCTTGTCAGGATTATTTGTCAGTAAATGAAGTGACTGAAGTCCCAGATCTTTAAGCATTTGTGCTCCAATATGATATTCTCTTAAATCACCTTCAAAGCCTAATGCAAGATTGGCATCAAGCGTATCCATGCCTTGATCTTGTAAATGATAGGCTTTTAATTTATTGATAAGTCCAATTCCTCGTCCCTCCTGTCGCAAGTAAAGTAAGACACCCGAACCATTCTCAACAATCATTTTCATAGCTTTATCGAATTGCTGTCCACAATCGCAACGTAAAGAGCCTAAAACATCTCCTGTTAAACATTCGGAGTGGACCCGACATAATACATTGGCTTCATCCTCTATGTTTCCCATAATAAGAGCAAGATGATGTTCCCCATTTAGTTTATCTATATAGCTAATTGCTTTGAAATTACCGTATCTAGTAGGCATATTGACAGTTGAAACTCGTTCTACCAGCTGATCATATACTTTTCTATATTCTTGTAATTCTTTGATGGTAATTAGTGGAATGTTGTGTTTCTTCGAGAACTGAATTAAATCATCTGTTCTCATCATTTTGCCATCATGATTCATTATTTCACAACATAGGCCACACTCTTTTAGTCCAGCTAATTTTAATAAATCAACAGTTGCTTCTGTGTGTCCATTTCTTTCTAGAACACCACCTTTTTTTGCAATTAAAGGAAACATGTGTCCTGGCCTGCGAAAATCAGAGGGTGTTATATCTTCAGCTACACACATACGTGCGGTCAGTCCTCTTTCCTCGGCAGAAATACCTGTGGTCGTTTCTTTATAATCAATTGAAACTGTAAAAGCAGTCTTATGATTATCTGTATTGTTTTCAACCATAGGTGAAAGCATTAATTGATTAGCTAAACTTTCGCTCATAGGCATACAAATTAATCCTTTGGCATAAGTAGCCATAAAATTAACATTTTCTGTTGTAGCTGCTTGTGCAGAACAAATTAAGTCTCCTTCATTTTCTCTATCCTTGTCGTCTATAACAAGAACAAGTCGTCCCTTCTGCAATGCTTCTAATGCTTCTTGTATTTTTCGATATTCCATTGACTGATTATCCTTTCTGCTAAAATCCATTTTGATATAATAGTTCCTTAGATATTTCTGATTTTGGAGAGTTATCCATCAGTTTTTGCACATATTTACCTAAGATATCATTTTCAAGATTTACTGTACTCCCGACTTGTTTACTCTTAAGAATGGTTTGTTCCAAGGTATGAGGGATAACAGATACTGAAAAGTTTACTTTGGAGACTTTAGCGACAGTCAGACTAATGCCGTCAATTGTAATAGATCCTTTTTCAACTATTAAATCTAAAATTTCTTTTTGTGTGTTGATTTGATACCATACAGCATTATCATCTTTTTTTATTGACGAGATTTTTCCTGTACCATCAATGTGTCCTGTAACGACGTGACCCCCAAGTCGACCGTTGACAGATAAGGCTCTTTCTAGATTCACCTCACTTCCATGTTTTAATAGAGTAAGAGCTGTTCGACTCCATGTTTCATTCATTACATCAACTGTAAAGGATTGATGATTGAAATGAGTAACTGTAAGACAGATACCATTTACTGCTATACTATCGCCTAAATGGATATCCGTTAATATTTTTGAGGCTTTAATTGATAGTTTACAATTACGAGAGTCTTTCTGTATTCTTTCAACTTTTCCGATTTCTTCAATTATTCCTGTGAACATGGATAAATCACTTCACTTTCTATGAGATAGTCATTTCCTATTTGAGAAAATGCATAAGGTTTCAATCTAATAGCGTCATTTGGCAAAGAAATGCCTTCACCTCCGACAGGAAACTTGGCACTGCCTCCAAAAATTTTTGGTGCAATATATATTTTCAGCTCATCAACAATTTGTTGTTCCAAAGCACTCCAATTCATTAGACTGCCCCCTTCTAGAACTAGGCTATCAATCTGCATGTTTCCTAGATGTTGCATTAAACTCGATAAGTCTATATGATTGCCTTTTTTCTTTATGGAAAGTATTTCACAGCCATGATTTTGATATAGCTTCATTTTATTTTTGTCTTCAGAGGAAGTGGCAATGTAAGTTTTAATATCATTTGCTGTTTTTACGATTTTAGAGGTAAGAGGAGTTCGTAAATGTGTATCGCATATGATACGGATAGGATTTTTCCCTTCCTCCAATCTACATGTCAGCAAAGGATCGTCTTGAATAACAGTATTGACTCCCACCATAATTGCACTAACATGGTGTCGTAACTGATGCACATGCTTTCTTGCTTCTTCTTCAGTAATCCATTTGGATTGATTTGTTTTAGTGGCTATTTTTCCATCCATTGACATTGCATATTTCATAAAAACATAGGGTACATGCTGGGTAATATACTTTCTAAAACTTTTTATTAAGTTAAGACACTCATTTTCTAAAATTCCAACAGTAACTTGAAGATTATTTTCCTCAAGTATCTTTACTCCTTTTCCAGATACAATAGGATTACAGTCTAGGCTTCCAATGACTACTCTTGTAATACCACTATCGATTATAGCATCTATACAGGGAGGTGTTTTCCCGAAGTGACAACAGGGTTCAAGTGTTACATAAAGCGTCGCTCCGACAGGGGATTTTCTACAGTTTTTAAGAGCATTTCTCTCAGCATGTGGGCCACCAAAAAACTCATGATAACCTTGTCCGATAATGTGATTATCTTTTACAATAATTGCGCCAACCATAGGATTGGGATTGACGTAACCAGCCCCTTTTTGTGCCAGTTTTATTGCTAATTTCATATATTTTGAATCGCTCATCTCACTACCTCCAAAAAAATATACCTTGAATAGGGGACTACTCAAGGCATACAAAAGAAAACTTATGCGATTAACAAAAATGCTCTGAAATGACAAGTAATCATTTCAGAGCACGCAAAAAGCACAAATATACTTTTATCTTCTTTCATCCAGACTATACTGTCGGCTTTGGAATTTCACCAAATCATGCCTTTCGGCTCGTGGGCTATACCACCGGTAGGGAATTGCACCCTGCCCTGAAGATAGTTATTCAATTACAGATGATTATAGTACTTAATTTTGAATATGTCAACAGATAAATACAGATTGTTTTTGATATACTGTATTTGTGATAATCGATTCTCGCTCCTCGGATAAAGAAAATATGATATACTAGATAAACGAAATAAGAGAGAAGGAACACTATGTACGCATATTTAAAAGGAATCATTACCAAAATTACTGCCAAATACATTGTTCTTGAAACCAATGGTATTGGTTATATCCTGCATGTGGCCAATCCTTATGCCTATTCAGGTCAGGTTAATCAGGAGGATCAGATTTATGTGCATCAGGTTGTGCGTGAGGACGCCCATTTGCTTTATGGATTTCGCTCAGAGGATGAGAAAAAGCTCTTTCTTAGTCTGATTTCGGTCTCTGGGATTGGTCCTGTATCAGCTCTTGCTATTATCGCTGCTGATGACAATGCTGGCTTGGTTCAAGCCATTGAAACCAAGAACATCACCTACTTGACCAAGTTCCCTAAAATTGGCAAGAAAACAGCCCAGCAGATGGTGCTGGACTTGGAAGGCAAGGTAGTAGTTGCAGGAGATGACCTTCCTGCCAAGGTCGCAGTACAAGCAAGTGCTGAAAACCAAGAATTGGAAGAAGCTATGGAAGCCATGTTGGCTCTGGGCTACAAGGCAACAGAGCTCAAGAAAATCAAGAAATTCTTTGAAGGAACGACAGATACAGCTGAGAACTATATCAAGTCGGCCCTTAAAATGTTGGTCAAATAGGAGCAGAGAATGACAAAACGTTGTTCGTGGGTCAAGATGACCAACCCGCTCTACATCGCCTATCATGATGAGGAGTGGGGTCAGCCCCTCCATGATGACCAAGCATTGTTTGAGTTGTTGTGTATGGAAACCTATCAGGCAGGCCTGTCTTGGGAAACGGTACTCAACAAACGCCAAGCTTTCCGAGAAGCCTTTCATAGCTATCAAATTCACTCAGTCGCAGAGATGACTGACACTGAATTGGAAGCCATGCTGGAGAATCCAGCTATCATTCGAAATAGAGCCAAGATTTTTGCTACACGCGCTAACGCCCAAGCCTTTCTACAGTTACAGGCAGAGTACGGCTCTTTTGATGCCTATCTTTGGTCTTTTGTTGAGGGGAAAACTGTCGTTAACGATGTTCCTGATTATCGCCAAGCCCCAGCTAAAACACCCTTATCTGAGAAATTAGCCAAAGATCTCAAAAAACGAGGCTTCAAGTTCACAGGCCCAGTCGCCGTATTGTCTTTTCTACAGGCTGCAGGGCTAGTTGATGACCACGAGAATGATTGTGAGTGGAAAGGTCTTAAATGATGTCTAACAAAAATAAGGGAATTCTGATTTTTGCGATTCTCTATACAATCCTCTTTGTGTTTGATGGCGTTAAATTGCTGGCTTCTTTAATGCCATCTGTCATTGCAAATTATCTTGTTTATGTAGTTTTAGCTTTATATGGCTCCTTCTTGTTCAAGGATAGATTGATCCAACAATGGAAGGAGATTAGAAAGACTAAAAGAAAATTCTTCTTTGGCGTCTTAACAGGATGGCTCTTTCTCATTCTGATGACTGTTGTCTTTGAATTTGTATCAGAGATGTTGAAGCAGTTTGTGGGATTAGATGGACAAGGTCTAAATCAGTCTAATATTCAAAGTACCTTTCAAGAACAACCACTACTGATAGCTGTTTTTGCTTGTGTCATTGGACCTCTGGTAGAAGAATTATTTTTCCGTCAGGTCTTATTGCATTACTTGCAGGAACGGTTGCCAGGTTTACTAAGCATTATTCTGGTAGGACTTGTTTTTGCTCTGACTCATATGCACAGTTTGGCTCTATCAGAGTGGATTGGTGCAGTTGGTTACTTAGGTGGAGGCCTTGCCTTTTCTATTATTTATGTGAAAGAAAAAGAGAATATCTACTATCCCCTACTTGTTCACATGTTAAGCAACAGCCTCTCCTTAATCATTTTAGCTATCAGTATAGTAAAATGAAATGAGAACAGGACAAATCGATTTCTAACAATGTTTTAGAAGTAGAGGTGTACTATTCTAGTTTCAATATACTGTAATATGTGATGAAAATGCCAGTAATGATACCGAGAAAAAAGCTGAGAAACTTTTCCCAGCTTTATTTGTTATAGTCAAAGAGAATGACTTGTTCCTGTGCATCTACATGAGCATGGACCCCAAAGGGTACAATTGCTCTTGGAGTTGCGTGGCCGACATTCAGATTATAGACAATCGGGATATTGCTGTCAATGATATCCAATAGTGCCTCTTTATAGTCGTCATGGAAAGTTTCATCCATAGGTTTTCCGACCAAGAGTCCATTGATGACCGCGAATATGCCAGTGTCCTTTAAAGTTAGCAACATCTTTTTGAAGTCTTCTGGCTTAGGCTTTTCTTCGCTTGTTTCGAGCAAGAGGATTTTCCCTTCCCAGTCTGACAAGTCAGGGAAAAGTTTGTATTTTTGGCAGAGCTCCGTGCTATCTGCGTATCGAGAGTTGTCAAAGATATCGTAGAGGGATTCGAGGCAACCACCGAGGATTTTCCCCTCGAACTGGGCACTTCCTTGCAACAAGTCAAAACCTGTATTTGTATGACTGACACGAGGTGTTCCCAGGGCCGTGGGACTAAAATCAGTTCGTTCCTCATACCAAATGTCACTAGGGCGGATTTCTGAAATTCTTCCCGTCTCAATCAATTCTTTAAAGTAGTGAAGGCTATAGGCTAGCATTTCTTTGTCTAATTCACAAATGTCTGCTAAAAAGGATTGACCATAAAAAGTCTTGATTCCTAATTTATGCAACATGAGGTGGTTCATGGTTGTATCCGAGAAGCCAAGAAAAATTTTTTGTTTGATAACCTTTTGGAGTTGGTCATTTTCAAAAAGATAAGGTAGCAAGCGATAGGTATCGTCTCCACCGATGGCACATAGGATCATGTCGATGCTATCATCAGAAAAGGCATGAATCAAATCCTCTGCACGAGCTTCAGGATGGTCCTTGATAAAGTCTAATCCTTTTAACGAATGGGGCAAAAAGATGGGATTGAGTCTCAGATCCTTGAGACGTTGGATACCCAAGTCCACTTCGTGTTTGACAAAATCCTCTCCGATAATGCCACTAGATAAACTAACAATACCAATAGTAGAAACCATATCTCATCCTCCTAGAAATAGATTGAGCCTATTTTATCACAAAATATAAGAGAAAGCTATGTGGGATTTCAGAAGAATACTTTTAATACTCTTCGAAAATCTCTTCAAACCACGTCAGTTTTATTTGCAACCTCAAAGCTGTGCTTTGAGCAACCTGCAGCTAGCTTCCTAGTTTGCTCTTTGATTTTCATTGAATATAACTCAAAAAAGTAAGTGAAAAAGCAACCGCACCTGCAGTTGCTTTTATCGTTTTCTTATTCTTGATAGCGTGTTGGTCCTGCACTTGCACTACGGATATTCAAGCGTTTCTTGAGATAGAAGCGAAGGGCTAGGAGGGCTGCTCCAATAATAGCTAGTGGCAATGGATCCAGTACTGGGTTAAGGCTAGCTGGTAGGAAGCTTGTTGCAAAGAAGACAAGCAACCAAAGGAACATAGAAGCTAGGATAACTAGTACAGATTTCCAGAAAGGTGGACGTTGACTGCGATCCATATCTGGTCCATAGTATTGGTAAACAAAGTAGTACATCAAGTAGAAGGCAAATCCACCAACCAGTCCAACTAATAGAAGAGTAATCAATCCATAGCCGAAAGCTTGGTCTGCCGCAAAGAAGGTTGTGAGGGCGCTGACAAGGGCAAAGAGGCTAGTGATGAAAAGAGCTGAGTCCATAATCATCAGTTTTGGGTCATCATTTTCTTTTGGATGCTCTTTTTCGTACTGCTCTTTGACAGTGAAGCTATGAGCCCAATGAGTTGGTGCGCCGTATAGGGAACGGGCAGTTGTACCTTTAGATTGCTCCTCAAGGATTTGGGGAATGACTTCCTCAAAAATAGTCTGGATTTCAGCGTCTGTTTTCCCATCTTTGATGAATTGTTGGGTAGCAATGTGGACAAACTCTTGGTTTTTCTTAGTTAATTTTTGTAGATCAATTTGAGACATAGGAACTCCTCTTAGAACCATTTTTTATGGATGAGATAGAGAGTGAGCGAGACACTCATAGCAAAGGCGATAAAGACGATTAACCAGAAGGCATTTGGCTCTCCGTTTAGGGGGATTTCATTATCCTTAAAGTTCATCCCGTAGGCAGAAAAGACCATGGTTGGGATGGACATGACGATGGTCACAAGGGCCAAGGTTTTCATGATGTTGTTCTGGTTGTTAGAAATGATAGAGGCAAAGGTCTCTGTCATAGAATGCAAGACGTTTCCATAAATATCTGCCATCTCGATGGCCTGTTGGGTTTCAATCAGGGTGTCTTCAAGCAGGTCTTCGTCCTCAAGGTATTTCTTGATATTGCTGGTTGAACTGGTCAATTTCTTAATCACGCGCTCATTTGTTTTGAGGGAGGCCTTGAAATAGACGATAGTTTTTTCCAATTCCATGAGCTCAATCAATTCTTCATTACGAGTTGATTGATGCAGTTGACTTTCGATTTGTTCACTCTTGCGGTCGATTGAACGAAGGGCTGTTAGGTAAAGCTCTGCATTGCGATAAAGAATTTGAAAGATAAAACGTGAACGCATGAAGGTATAGAAATTACGCAATCGACGGTTGATAAAGACATCAAGGACAGGTAGTGGTTCCAAACACGTAGTGATAATGGTTTCCTCAGTGATGATAATACCAAGCGGAATGGTTACGTAGTAGGTGCGGTTATTTCTTTCACTCCGTGACCGGCACGTCTACGATAATCAGGGTATACTCGTCTTCAATGGTAATACGAGACATTTCTTCCGCATCGAGCGGTGCTCGAAGGTCGGCAATATCAATATCGAAGGTGTTGGCGATTTCGAGTGATTCATTTTGAGTCGGATTGACGAGATTGATCCAAGTACCCGGTTCAAGCGTATCGATCTCTTTAAATTCAGTTGTTGTAGAGAGAAAAACTTGTTTCATATCCCTTATCCTTTCTCATTTTTCAGATTTTTTCACACTGTACTATTATACTACAAAATCGGCCTTTTGGGTAATAGAATCTCACTTTTTTTGGTATAATGGTAAGCAATAATGGACTAGAAAGAACAAAGATGCAAGATAAAATTGTCATTCATGGGGCGCGTGCCCATAATTTAAAAAATATTGATGTGGAGATTCCGCGAGACAAGTTGGTTGTCGTGACTGGCTTGTCAGGTTCAGGGAAGTCCAGTCTGGCTTTTGATACTCTCTATGCGGAGGGACAACGTCGCTATGTAGAGAGTTTGTCCGCCTACGCTCGTCAGTTCTTGGGAAATATGGAAAAACCAGATGTAGATGCCATTGATGGTCTCAGCCCAGCTATTTCCATCGACCAGAAAACGACTAGTAAAAATCCTCGCTCGACGGTGGGAACAACGACTGAAATCAATGACTATCTGCGTCTCCTCTACGCACGTGTGGGGACGCCTTACTGTATCAACGGACATGGAGCTATCAATGCTTCTTCTGTGGAGCAAATCGTTGATAAGGTTTTGGAGTTACCTGAACGCCAGCGCTTGCAGATCTTGGCTCCTGTCATCCGCAAGAAAAAAGGCCAACATAAGAGTGTTATCGAGAAGGTTCAGAAAGACGGGTATGTTCGTGTCCGTGTGGATGGGGAAGTCTATGATGTGACCGAAGTGCCAGAGTTGTCTAAGAGCAAGCAACACAATATCGATGTCGTGGTTGACCGTATTGTTATCAAGGAGGGCATTCGTAGTCGTCTCTTTGATTCCATTGAGGCTGCCCTTCGTATTGCAGAAGGTTATGTCATTATCGACACCATGGACGACTCTGAGTTGTTGTTCTCTGAGCATTATGCCTGTCCAGTTTGTGGTTTTACTGTCCCAGAGTTAGAGCCTCGTCTCTTTTCTTTCAATGCTCCTTTTGGCTCTTGTAGTGAGTGTGACGGCTTGGGCATCAAGCTGGAGGTGGATACTGATTTGGTAGTGCCAGATGCTAGCAAAACCTTACGTGAGGGAGCGCTAGCACCTTGGAATCCTATCTCATCCAACTACTATCCAAACATGTTAGAGCAGGCCATGAAAGTCTTTGGAGTGGCTATGGATAAGCCTTTTGAGGACCTGTCAGAAGAAGATAAGAACTTGATTCTCTATGGGTCAGATGGTAAGGAATTCCATTTCCACTATGAGAATGAATTTGGTGGCGTGCGCGATATCGACATTCCGTTTGAGGGAGTTATCAATAATATCAAACGTCGTTACCATGAAACCAATAGCGATTACACTCGCACTCAGATGCGTCTCTACATGAATGAGCTGACCTGCGGAACCTGTCAAGGCTATCGTCTCAATGACCAGGCCTTGTCTGTCCGTGTGGGCGGCCAGCAAGGGCCACATATTGGAGAAATCTCAGACCTGTCTATCGCTGACCACTTGGACTTGGTGAGCCAGTTAACTTTGTCTGAAAATGAAGCCATCATTGCTCGTCCCATTCTCAAGGAAATCAAGGATCGTTTGACCTTCCTTAATAATGTGGGTCTTAACTATCTAACCCTGTCACGTTCAGCAGGAACCCTTTCAGGTGGGGAAAGTCAGCGCATTCGTTTGGCAACCCAGATTGGTTCCAACCTATCAGGCGTCCTCTATATCCTAGACGAGCCGTCAATCGGTCTTCACCAGAGGGACAATGACCGCCTGATTGCCAGTCTGAAAAAGATGCGTGACTTGGGCAATACTCTTATCGTGGTGGAACACGACGAAGATACCATGCGTGAAGCTGATTATCTGATTGACGTTGGTCCTGGTGCCGGTGTTTTTGGTGGTGAGATTGTTGCAGCAGGTACACCTAAGCAAGTGGCTCGCAACAGCAAGTCTATCACAGGTCAGTACTTGTCAGGCAAACGTGTCATCCCAGTACCAGAAGAGCGCCGTGTCGGAAATGGTCGTTTTATTGAAGTGATAGGAGCGCGTGAGAACAACTTGCAAAATGTCACGGCTCGCTTTCCACTAGGAAAATTTATCGCAGTGACAGGTGTGTCGGGTTCAGGGAAATCGACTCTAATCAACAGCATTCTCAAAAAAGCCATTGCCCAGAAGCTCAACCGTAATTCAGACAAACCTGGTAAGTTTAAGACTATTACAGGGATTGAGCATGTCGACCGTTTGATTGATATTGACCAGAGCCCTATCGGACGGACGCCGAGGTCTAACCCAGCTACCTATACAGGAGTTTTTGACGATATACGTGACCTTTTTGCTCAGACAAATGAAGCCAAGATTCGAGGCTACAAGAAGGGGCGCTTCAGTTTCAACGTCAAGGGAGGTCGCTGTGAAGCTTGCTCAGGTGACGGGATTATCAAGATTGAGATGCACTTCTTGCCAGATGTTTATGTGGCTTGTGAAGTTTGCCACGGAACCCGCTATAACAGTGAAACCCTAGAAGTTCACTACAAGGAAAAGAATATTTCGCAGGTCTTGGATATGACGGTCAACGATGCGGTAGAATTTTTCCAACACATTCCGAAAATTCAACGCAAACTCCAGACCATCAAGGATGTAGGGCTAGGCTATGTGACCTTGGGACAGCCAGCTACCACCCTTTCTGGGGGAGAAGCCCAACGTATGAAGTTAGCTAGCGAACTCCACAAACGCTCGACAGGAAAATCTTTCTACATTCTGGATGAGCCGACGACAGGGCTTCATACAGAGGACATTGCTCGCCTGCTCAAGGTTTTAGCTCGCTTTGTAGACGATGGCAATACAGTCCTCGTCATCGAGCACAATCTGGATGTTATCAAGACGGCAGACCATATCATTGACTTGGGACCTGAGGGCGGTGTCGGTGGTGGAACCATCATCGTAACAGGAACTCCAGAAGAAGTAGCTGCCAACGAAGCCAGCTATACAGGACACTATTTGAAAGGAAAGTTACATCATGAATAAACGCGTACAAGCATTTCTAGCTAAAATGCAAGAAAAAGAACTAGATGGTATCATCATCAACAATCTTAAAAACGTCTATTATTTGACTGGTTTTTGGGGCTCAAACGGAACAGTCTTTATCAGCCGTGACCGTCAGGTCTTAGTGACAGACTCTCGCTATATCATCGCAGCTAAGCAAGAAACCAGTGGTTTTGAGATTGTGGCTGATCGTGATGAATTGGCTGTCATTGCAGGAATTGTTAAGGACATGGGCTTGACTCGTATCGGTTTTGAAGATGAGATTTCAGTGTCTTATTACCACCGTATGCAGGCAGCTTTTGCAGGTTTGGACTTGCTTCCACAAACTCAGTTTGTGGAAGGTCTTCGTATGATTAAGGATGAGGCAGAGATTGCAGCGATTCGCAAGGCTTGTTCTATCTCAGACCAAGCTTTCCGCGATGCGCTTGACTTTATCAAACCAGGAAAAACTGAAATTGAGATTGCCAACTTCCTTGATTTCCGCATGCGTGAGTTGGGAGCATCTGGCTTATCTTTTGATACGATCCTAGCTAGCGGTATCAATTCTTCTAAACCCCATGCCCATCCAATGCACAAACCAGTGGAGTTGGGAGAAGCCATTACCATGGACTTCGGCTGTCTCTATGACCACTATGTCAGTGATATGACCCGGACTATCTATCTAGGGCATGTTAGCGATGAGCAGGCAGAGATTTACAATACGGTTCTAAAAGCTAACCAAGCCTTGATTGACCAAGCTAAGGCAGGCTTAGGTTTCCGTGACTTTGACAAAATCCCTCGTGATATTATCATTGAGGCAGGTTATGGCGACTACTTTACTCACGGCATTGGCCACGGTATTGGTCTGGATATCCATGAGGAACCCTACTTTAGCCAGACTTCTACAGAAACTATTAAGACAGGTATGGCCTTGACCGATGAACCAGGTATCTATATCGAAGGCAAATATGGCGTTCGTATCGAGGATGATATCCTGATTACAGAGACAGGTTGTGAATTATTGACCCTAGCTCCAAAAGAGTTGATAGTCATTTAGTTGTTTGTCAAGAAAAAAGTACGAAAATGACGAAAAAAGTCAAAAAAAATTAAAAATAGGTCGCAAGTCGGATGTTTTTTATGGTATAATAGACTAAACTGATAGTAACATGTAGCGAAAGGGGTAGGTACATGATTAAAATTTATACAGTCTCAAGTTGTACTAGCTGTAAAAAAGCAAAAACCTGGCTCAATGCCCACCAGTTAAGTTATAAAGAACAAAACCTTGGTAAAGAAGGAATTACGAGAGAAGAATTACTGGATATTCTAACCAAAACAGATAACGGAATAGCCAGCATCGTTTCGTCTAAAAATCGCTATGCCAAAGCCCTTGGAGTGGATATTGAAGATTTGAGTGTCAATGAAGTTCTCAATCTGATTATGGAAACACCGAGAATTTTAAAGAGCCCAATCCTTGTAGATGAAAAACGCCTGCAAGTTGGCTACAAGGAAGACGATATTCGTGCCTTCCTACCACGCTCTGTCCGTAATGTAGAAAATGCAGAAGCACGTTTACGTGCAGCTCTATAAACATCAAGGCTGGGAGCAATTCCCAGTCTTATTCTATTTTAATTTCAAAAAGAAAGAAGAAAGAAATGAAAAAAATAGTTCTTGTTAGTCTAGCTTTCCTTTTTGTCCTGGTTGGTTGCGGACAGAAAAAAGAAACTGGACCAGCTACAAAAACAGAAAAGGATACGCTTCAGTCGGCATTGCCAGTTATTGAAAATGCCGAGAAGAATACAGTTGTAACCAAGACTTTGGTCTTGCCCAAGTCAGATGATGGTAGCCAGCAAACTCAAACCATTACATACAAGGACAAGACTTTTTTGAGCTTAACGATTCAACAAAAACGTCCAGTTTCTGATGAGTTGAAGACTTATATTGACCAACATGGAGTGGAAGAAACTCAAAAAGCTCTTCTTGAAGCGGAGGAGAAGGATAAGTCTATCATTGAAGCTCGTAAATTGGTAGGTTTCAAACTTGAAACAAAACTATTGAGCGCAACGGAACTTCAAACAACGACTAGTTTTGATTTTCAAGTTCTGGATGTCAAGAAGGCTTCCCAGTTGGAACATCTGAAGAATATTGGTTTGGAAAATCTTTTGAAAAATGAACCAAGCAACTATATTTCAGATAGATTGGCAAATGGCGCGACAGAACAATAGAAAATCCAAATAAATAGACTGCCTGAATTGTAGAAGGTAAGGAATTATGCTATAATGGTACTATTCTAAGGAAAGAGGGTGTTAGAATGGGATTTACTGAAGAAACAGTACGTTTTAAATTGGACGATTCCAATAAAAAAGAAATTAGCGAAACTTTGACAGATGTTTATGCTTCGTTGAACGATAAGGGTTACAACCCAATTAACCAAATCGTAGGTTACGTATTGAGTGGAGACCCTGCCTACGTTCCTCGTTATAATAATGCACGAAATCAAATCCGTAAGTATGAGCGTGATGAAATCGTTGAGGAATTGGTTCGCTACTACCTCAAAGGACAAGGAGTCGATCTATAACCTATGAGAATTATGGGATTGGACGTCGGTTCAAAAACGGTAGGGGTGGCGATTAGCGATCCGCTTGGTTTTACAGCTCAAGGGCTTGAAATCATCCAGATAAATGAAGAACAAGGCCAATTTGGTTTTGACCGCGTTAAGGAATTGGTTGATACTTACAAGGTGGAACGATTTGTAGTGGGCTTGCCTAAAAACATGAACAATACAAGTGGACCGCGCGTAGAAGCTAGTCAAGCCTACGGAGCAAAGCTAGAAGAGTTTTTTGGTTTACCAGTAGACTATCAGGATGAACGCTTGACAACAGTGGCTGCTGAGCGCATGTTGATTGAACAAGCAGATATCAGTCGCAATAAGCGCAAGAAAGTCATTGATAAGTTAGCAGCTCAGTTGATTTTACAAAATTATTTAGATAGAAAATTTTAATATAAAGGAGAGGCTATGTCACACGATCATAACCACGACCACGAAGAACGTGAACTAATCACACTAGTAGATGAGCAAGGAAATGAAACCTTGTTTGAAATCCTTTTGACAATTGATGGAAAAGAAGAATTTGGTAAAAACTATGTTCTTCTAGTACCAGTTAACGCAGAAGAAGACGAAGACGGACAAGTTGAAATCCAAGCTTACTCATTCATTGAAAATGAAGATGGAACAGAAGGCGAATTGCAACCAATCCCAGAAGACTCAGAAGACGAATGGAACATGATTGAAGAAGTCTTCAACAGCTTTATGGAGGAGTGATACAGTCTGGGAGACTGTATCAGCCCAACTCCCAGAAATGGGGAAGAGTTGGAACGTCCAGTGAACATTTTTACCCCAACTCTTAGAAATTGAGAAGAGTTGGAACATCTAGTGGATGTTTTTAGCCCATATTCACATTCATAGTGGCTAGTTATTAGCTAACCAGGTAAGAGGTCGGGACGAAAATCCTGGCCTTGTTTTTATTAGTAACCATACTTTAATGCGATAATTGATTGGACTTTTGTCAAGGAGATGTGTATGTTTGAAGTAGAAGAATGGCTTCATAGTCGGATTGGTTTGAATTTTCGATCAGGTTTGGGCCGAATACAGCAAGCGGTGGATTTGTTAGGAAATCCTGAGCAGTCTTACCCTATTATCCACGTAACAGGGACTAATGGGAAAGGATCTACCATTGCTTTTATGAGGGAATTATTTATGGGGCATGGCAAAAAAGTTGCGACCTTTACCTCCCCTCATATCGTCTCTATCAATGACCGAATCTGCATTAATGGGCAACCTATAGCAGACGCAGACTTTATCCGTTTGACTGATCAGGTCAAGGAGATGGAGAAAACGCTTCTGCAAACTCCTGCCCAGTTGTCCTTTTTTGAATTGCTGACCTTAGTTGCTTTTCTTTATTTTAGGGAGCAAGAGGTGGATTTGGTTTTATTAGAAGTGGGAATTGGTGGCTTACTTGACACGACCAATGTGGTAACTGGAGAGCTTGCTGTCATCACCTCCATTGGGCTTGACCATCAAGAAACCTTGGGTGATAGTCTAGAAGCAATTGCAGAGCAGAAAGCTGGTGTTTTCAAGGCTGGTAAGAAGGCAGTGATTGCGAAATTGCCTCCAGAAGCTAGGCTTGTCTGTCAGAAAAAAGCCGAATCTTTAGCTGTTAACCTTTATCAGGCAGGTCAAGATTTTTTAATGCTGAATGGTGATTTTTCAAGCTCTTTACTAAATCTTTCACAGCTGAACATAGGCTTAGAAGGAGTCTATCAGCAGGAGAATGCGGCCTTGGCGTTGCAAACTTTTCTTCTTTTTATGGGAGAAAGAAAGGAAGCTATTGATGAACAGTCTGTAAGAAAGGCCTTGGAACAGACCCATTGGGCTGGTCGCTTGGAGCGTATTCGCCCACAGATTTACTTGGATGGTGCTCATAACCTCCCTGCCTTGACTCGCTTGGTTGAGTTTATCAAAGAAAAAGAGCAGGAAGGCTATCGACCTCAAATCCTCTTTGGATCCTTGAAACGTAAGGATTATCAAGGGATGTTGGGTTATCTGACTGAAAATTTACCTCAAGTGGAACTCAAAATGACCGGCTTTGACTATCAAGGGTCTTTGGACGAGACAGATGTAACAGGTTACCATGTAATTCCCTCTTACCGAGAATTTATCAGCAGTTTCGAAGAAAGGGCAGACGCTCAAGACTTGCTGTTCGTTACAGGGTCTCTCTATTTTATCTCAGAAGTACGGGGCTACCTGCTGGACCGTGAGCAGATAAATTGACCCCCTTTTTTGAACTTGTTATACTAGGGGAATTGCTGGTTAGAGAAAATTTCTCTAAATTGGTAGCAGAAAGGAAATTCATCATGAAATTAAAAAGATTCACACTTTCTCTTGCTTCTCTAGCAAGTTTTAGTCTCTTAGTAGCTTGTTCACAAAGAGCTCAACAGGTTCAACAGCCTGTTGCTCAGCAGGTCCAACAGCCTGCTCAACAGAATACCAATACTGCAAATGCAGGAGGTAACCAACAAAATCAAGCGGCTCCAGTACAAAACCAACCTGTTGCTCAACCGACCGATATTGATGGGACTTATACTGGTCAGGATGACGGAGACCGTATCACTTTAGTGGTAACTGGAACGACTGGTACATGGACTGAGCTCGAATCTGACGGGGATCAGAAAGTCAAACAGGTTACATTTGATTCAGCAAATCAACGCATGATTATTGGCGATGATGTCAAAATTTACACTGTAAACGGTAATCAAATCGTCGTAGATGATATGGATAGAGACCCATCGGACCAAATCGTTTTAACTAAATAAGACTATGCAAGTAGAAAGGGCTGGATTTTTCAGCCTTTTTACTTTTACCTAGAAAATAATCATAAATACTTGCCTTCTACCGAATACCTGCGTTATACTAGTATCAATTACTTGTTTTTAGCATTCAAACTATCAAGGAGGGGATATGAAATATAGGAAATTTCAATTATTGATGTCCAAGTATGGCTTTAGTCTTTCGATTATGCTACTTGAACTTTGTCTTGTTTTTGGTCTCTTTCTTTATTTAGGACGCATGGCTCCCATTTTATGGATTACTGTCCTCATTCTACTGAGTATCATCACAATCATTTCGATAGTCAACCGTAATACGACTCCTGAGAATAAGGTAACCTGGTTGTTAGTAGCCTTTGTGCCAGTATTTGGTCCCTTGCTCTATCTGATGTTTGGTGAAAGGCGATTGTCCAAAAAAGAAATCAAACAACTGAAGAAGCTAGGCTCTATGCATTTCCAAGAAGCAAATAGCCAGCTACTAAAAGAGAAATTAAAAGAAAGTGACAAGGCAGCTTATGGAGTCATCAAGTCCTTATTGAGTATGGATACCAATGCTGACATCTATGATCAAACTGCCTCTACATTTTTTCCTAACGGAGAAGCTATGTGGAAAAAGATGGTAGAAGATCTTAAAAAGGCTGAGAAATTTATTTTCTTGGAATATTACATTATAGAAGAAGGTTTGATGTGGAATCGCATACTAGATATACTAGAGCAAAAGGTAGCTCAGGGTGTAGAGGTTAAGATGCTCTATGATGATATCGGCTGTATGGCTACTTTAACAGGAGATTATGCACATCGACTTCGTCAGCTGGGCATCGAGGCCCATAAATTCAATAAAGTTATTCCTCGTTTGACAGTGGCTTATAATAACAGAGATCATAGAAAAATATTGATTGTTGATGGTCAGATAGCCTATACTGGTGGGGTCAATCTGGCAGATGAGTACATTAACCACGTCGAGAGATTTGGTTATTGGAAGGATAGTGGAATTCGCTTAGACGGACTAGCAGTAAAAGCTCTGACACGCTTATTTTTGACCACTTGGTACATTAATCGAGGAGAAATTAGTGATTTTGATCAATATCATTTAGAAAATCATTCTATCCCGAGTGACGGTTTAACCATTCCATACGGAAGTGGACCCAAGCCAATTTTTCGAGCGCAGGTAGGGAAAAAAGTTTATCAGAGTTTAATCAATCAAGCAACAGAATCGGTCTATATTACGACACCTTATTTGATTATAGATTATGATTTAACAGAGACAATCAAAAATGCAGCTATGAGAGGGGTCGATGTTCGAATTATCACCCCTTACATACCAGATAAGAAGTTCATTCAGTTAGTCACGAGAGGAGCTTATCCCGACCTTCTTTCTGCTGGTGTTCGGATTTATGAGTATAGTCCAGGTTTTATTCATAGTAAGCAGATGTTGGTAGACGAAGATTTTGCGGTGGTGGGGACAATCAATCTCGACTACCGGAGCTTGGTACACCATTATGAAAATGCAGTCTTACTCTATAAAACTCCTTCTATAAGGGAAATCGCCCGAGATTTTCGAAATATATTTGCAGATTCTCAGGAAGTCTATCCTCATTCTATCAAAACGAGCTGGTATCAAAAGCTTGTAAAAGAAATCGCCCAACTATTCGCCCCTATCTTATAAAAAATCTAGAACTTAGGATACAAACCCGACCTATTTTTCTTGTCTTTTACAAATAGAAAGAAAGAGGAGGGGAATTCATGCTAACTAAGGAAGAAGTGAATGATATGATTGAGTTCAAACAGACACATTTACACCGCTTTCGGGAAATTGAAACCTTTGTGAAACTATGCAAAAAATCACTCAAACAGCCATCGCAAGCTGACAATCCTAGGACTTTTTGATATACTAAGACAGATAAATTGAATAGGAGAAACGATATGAGTGTGTATGGTAGAGTAGAAGAAGTTCATAAGGAGAATCGTGAACCTCTAGAATACCAAATTGAACAAGAATCGCATCATCGTGAATCAAGTCGTCTTCCTTTGGTGAAAATTTTACTATGGAGTACGCTTGTAACGGGGATAACTCTAGGAGTACCGCTATTACTCGACTTAATGAGTGCACAAGAAGTGCAGGATTTTTATGCAGGTTGGGCGCTTCATCAGACAGGGAAGATTTACAGCGACTATTATGGAAGTCAAGGTTTGCTTTATTATTTGCTGACTTACGTGAGTCAGGGCGGATTTTTCTTTGCCATCTTTGAGTGGTTAGCCTTGGTAGCAGGAGGATTTTTCCTTTTTAGATCAGCGGACACCTTGACAGAGCAAGGAGACCAAGCTGGACATCTGGTGACTATTTTTTACATGCTAGTTACAGGTCTTGCTTTTGGTGGAGGCTATGCGACTCTTTTAGCGCTTCCTTTCTTATTCGCAGCCTTTAGTTTAGTTGCGGCTTACCTAAGCAATCCAAGCCATGATAAGGGATTTGTACGGATTGGGCTAGCTTTGGCAGGCGGATTTTTCTTTGCTCCCTTATCATCGCTCCTGTTTATTGCTGTAGTGAGTTTAGGCTTGTTGGTCTTTAACCTTGGGCATAGACGCTTTGCGCATGGGTTTTATCAGTTTCTTGCAGTGGCTTTAGGTTTTTCACTTGTCTTTTATCCAACTGCCTACTATAGTGCTGCAACAGGAAGTTTTGGGGATGCGATTAGTGGTATTCGTTATCCTATTGACAGTATTCGCTTTGATTTTACTTCTAAAATTTTAGAGAATATGTTTTTTTATGGCTTGTTGTCCCTTGGTTTGGGATTTGTGGTTTGTATCTTTTTAGGTCTCTTTCAATCCAAACCCTTTAAACTATACGTCATTTCGGTTCCTGCAAGTCTTGTGGTAATTTTAGGTTTGATTTTACTTTTCTTTTCACAAGAGCCTCTGCACGCTTCTTATTTGATGGTCGTCTTCCCTGTTTTCCTACTTTTATTGGTAACCAATATTAAGAGTCAACAGAGGGGGCGTAGTGCTAGAAGAAGCCGAAGAGAAACGCCAGTTAGCCTATGGAGTCGTTTCTTCAAAGGAAATCTATATCTGCTAGTTTTTGGGTTTGTCTATCTTTTGTCTGTTCCTTTTTTGATGAAGTTTGTCCTTTATCCAGTACCTTATCAAGAACGTAATCGTCTTGCTGATTTGGTAAAAGAGGAGACAAATACGGAAGATGCTATCTATGCATGGGATGATACTGCGACTCTTTATCGTAAGAGTGAGCGCTTGTCGCCATCGGCGATTTTGTCCCCGTTGCACTATACAGCAACTGAGGAAAATCGTAATAAGTTACTTAATGACTTGAAAGAAAAACAACCTAAGGTGATTGTGGTAAATGACAAGGTGGTAGTCTGGTCTGAAGTGGAAACACTCTTAAAAGAAAATTACCAACAAGTAAAGACTGATTACTCAGAGTTTAAAGTCTATAAAATTAAATAACCAAATCAATATCTTGTGTATTTTTAAAAATTTTAGGATTTTTAACACAAGATATTGATTTTTCTTTTTAGAGTGGTATAATACTTTTTAGAAAGAACATTTTAGAAAAGAGCATGCGTATGATTGCACTAGAAGAAAAAATTACAATTTTGCCAACTCTCTTCGTCGAGAAACGAGATGGGAGACGTGTTGTATTTGATGTGGACAAGATTGACAAGGCTCTCCACAAGGCGGCTGACAAGGTTATGGATGTGACACCCCTGGTTGAAAAACGCCTCAATGATCTGACTGAGCGAATTATTACAGAAATTCATAGTCGCTTTCCACAGGGAATTAAGATTTACGAAATTCAAAATATCGTAGAACATGAACTCCTTGAAGCCAAAGAATATGCGCTGGCTGAGGAGTATATTACTTATCGGACACAGAGGGATTTTGAGCGCTCAAAAGCGACGGATATCAACTTTAGTATTCATAAACTTCTCAACAAAGACCAGACAGTTGTCAATGAAAATGCTAATAAAGACAGTGATGTCTTTAACACTCAGCGTGATTTGACAGCAGGGATTGTTGGGAAATCAATCGGACTGCAAATGCTTCCTAAGCACGTAGCCAATGCCCACCAAAAGGGGGATATCCACTATCACGATTTGGACTACAGTCCCTATACCCCTATGACCAACTGCTGTTTGATTGATTTTAAGGGTATGTTGGAAAATGGTTTTAAGATTGGAAATGCAGAGGTAGAGAGTCCCAAGTCTATCCAGACTGCGACAGCACAGATTTCTCAAATCATTGCCAACGTTGCTTCTAGCCAGTACGGTGGCTGTTCAGCTGACCGTATCGATGAAATTTTGGCGCCTTATGCAGAGAAGAATTATCAAAAACATCTCAAAGATGCAGAAGAGTGGGTATTGCCTGAAAAACGGGAAGATTACGCTTGGAAGAAAACGCAAAAGGACATCTACGATGCCATGCAATCTCTTGAGTATGAAATCAATACTCTCTTCACTTCAAATGGACAAACACCTTTTACTTCGTTAGGTTTTGGTCTGGGAACCAGTCGTTTTGAACGAGAAATTCAAAAAGCTATTTTAAACATTCGCATCAAGGGTCTTGGTTCAGAACACCGTACGGCTATCTTTCCTAAACTTATTTTCACTCTGAAAAGAGGCCTTAATTTAGAGGAAGGAACTCCCAACTACGACATCAAGCAGTTGGCTCTTGAGTGTGCAACCAAACGGATGTATCCAGATGTTTTATCTTACGATAAGATTGTTGACTTGACAGGATCCTTCAAGGTGCCTATGGGTTGCCGTTCTTTCCTCCAAGGATGGAAGGGTGAAAATGGTGTAGAAGTCAATTCAGGTCGCATGAATCTGGGTGTTGTGACGGTTAATCTGCCTCGTATTGCTCTTGAGTCTGAAGGTGATATGAATAAGTTCTGGGAAATCTTCAACGAGCGAATGAATATCGCAGAAGATGCTCTTGTTTACCGTGTCGAACGCACTAAAGAGGCGACACCAGCAAATGCTCCTATTCTTTATCAGTACGGTGCTTTTGGCCATCGTCTAGGTAAAGAAGAAAGTGTTGACCAGCTCTTTAAGAATCGTCGTGCTACCGTTTCGCTGGGCTATATCGGCTTGTATGAAGTAGCGACAGTTTTCTTTGGTAACAGCTGGGAAAGTAATCCAGATGCTAAGGAATTCACGCTAGACATCATTCACGATATGAAACGCCGTGTAGAAGAGTGGTCAGACCAATATGGCTACCATTTCTCTATCTACTCAACACCATCCGAAAGTCTGACAGACCGTTTCTGCCGACTAGATATAGACAAGTTTGGCTCTATTCCTGATATCACAGACAAGGAATACTACACCAACTCTTTCCACTACGATGTTCGTAAAAATCCAACACCGTTTGAAAAATTGGACTTTGAGAAAGTCTATCCAGAAGCAGGTGCGTCAGGTGGTTTCATCCATTATTGTGAGTATCCAGTCCTTCAGCAAAATCCAAAGGCCTTGGAAGCTGTCTGGGATTATGCTTATGACCGTGTAGGCTATCTAGGCACCAATACTCCGATTGACCGTTGCTACAAGTGTGACTTTGAAGGGGATTTTGAACCAACTGAGAGAGGGTTTGCTTGTCCAAACTGTGGCAATAGCGACCCTAAAACAGTAGATGTGGTGAAGCGAACTTGTGGCTACCTAGGTAATCCTCAAGCAAGACCGATGGTCAACGGGCGTCACAAGGAAATCGCTGCGCGTGTCAAACATATGAATGGTTCAACGATTAAAATAGCTGGGCATCAAGTAACAAATTAGAAAGAAATGAAATGGGAAAATATCAACTAGACGATAAGGGGCGCGCACAAGTGACCCGTTATCACGAGAAACACTCTAAAGGTGGAGCTGGTAAGAAAGAACGCTTGCTTAGCTTCAGAGAACAATTTTTAAACAAGAACAAGAAAAAATAAAAGTGAGAGCCAGCTCTCGCTTTTCTCATAGTGGGAGGTAAGGATGGAATTACGCAGACCAAGATTAGCGGATAAGAAAGCTGTTTTAGATATGATGACAGAGTTTGAAAAGAGCCAATCAGCCCATGATGGAGGATTTTGGGATGTTGAGGATTTTTCTTACGAGGAGTGGCTAGAAGGTAACCGTAATAAAGAAATGGGAATATGGCTACCTGAAAATCGCGTTCCATCGATACAGTTCGTATTGTTTGGTGAATCAGGTTGTGCTCTAGGATTTTTGAATCTGCGATTGAGACTGAATGAGGGGTTACTGAATTATGCTGGCCACATTGGCTACTCCATCCGTCCATCTGAAAGAGGCAAGGGTTATGCAAAAGAGACTCTCCGTCAGGGCTTGCAAGTTGCTAAGGAAAAGAACATCAAGAAAGCTCTGGTGACCTGTAGCGTGAATAATCCTGCTAGCAGAGCAGTCATTCTAGCAAATGGTGGAATATTTGAGGATGCTCGCAATGGAGTCGAGCGTTATTGGATAGAGGTAGCGAATGAATAATCCAAAACCACAAGAATGGAAAAGCGAGGAACTTAGTCAAGGTCGTATCATTGACTACAAGGCCTTTAACTTTGTTGATGGCGAAGGCGTGCGTAACTCTCTCTATGTAGCAGGCTGTATGTTTCACTGCGAGGGGTGTTATAATGTAGCGACCTGGTCCTTCAATGCAGGCATTCCCTATACAGCTGAGTTGGAAGAACAGATTATGGCAGATCTTGCCCAGCCTTATGTTCAGGGGTTAACCTTACTAGGAGGGGAGCCTTTTCTTAATACTGGGATTCTCTTGCCACTTGTTAAGCGGATTCGGAAGGAATTGCCAGACAAGGACATCTGGTCCTGGACGGGCTACACTTGGGAAGAAATGATGTTGGAAACTCCAGATAAACTGGAACTCTTGTCACTGATTGACATTCTTGTCGATGGAAGATATGATCGAACTAAGAGAAATCTTATGCTCCAGTTTCGAGGTTCGTCTAACCAACGAATTATCGATGTGCAAAAATCGCTCAAAAGTGGGCAAGTAGTGATTTGGGACAAGCTCAATGACGGAAAAGAAAGCTATGAACAGGTGAAGAGAGAATGAAGAAAAAAGACTTAGTAGACCAACTAGTCTCAGAGATCGAGACGGGGAAAGTCAGGACACTGGGAATATACGGTCATGGAGCTTCAGGTAAATCAACCTTTGCACAGGAATTGTACCAAGCTTTAGATTCTACTACAGTAAATTTGCTAGAAACAGATCCCTATATCACCTCCGGACGCTATTTGGTAGTACCCAAGGACGCGCCGAATCAAAAGGTGACAGCCAGTCTGCCAGTGGCGCATGAACTGGAGAGTTTGCAGAGAGATATCCTTGCCTTGCAGGCGGGTATGGATGTCTTGACAATTGAAGAACCTTGGAAGGCTAGTGAGGTCTTGTCTGGAGCCAAACCAATTTTGATTGTCGAAGGGATGTCTGTTGGCTTTCTACCCAAGGAACTCTTTGAAAAAACCATCTGTTTCTACACGGATGAGGAGACCGAATTAAAGCGACGCCTTGCTAGAGATACGACTGTGAGAAATCGCGATGCATCCTTTATATTGGCTAGCCATCAGATGAGACGGGAGCAGTATCTGCGATACTATAAAGAAACTGAGTCTAAGGCGGATATCTTAGTGGACCAATCAGAAGATAAATTTGATGTCAAGAGGACTTAACTTATGTATAGAAGAAATATAGAAGAAAATCCCTAATTTTAGAAAGAAAAAGTAGGAAAACAGTTTCATCCCCAAAAAACGAAAAAACCTAACAAATCCCTTGCAATCGCAGGGGATTTGTGTTATTCTATTATGGTGCTGTAAATTACAGCCTTAGTTTTGATGCAAGAGGTTGCGACACGCTCGGTTGCATTGCCACGCAACACCGCGTCGGTTTTCTTGTGGAGCTAGCCTATTATCTTAAATAGACGAAAAGGAGAAAAAGATGGCAAACAAAAAAATCCGTATCCGTTTGAAAGCTTACGAACACCGTACGCTTGACACAGCGGCTGCAAAAATCGTAGAATCAGCTACTCGTACAGGTGCACAAGTTGCGGGTCCAATCCCACTTCCAACTGAACGTAGCCTCTACACAATCATTCGTGCGACTCACAAATACAAAGACTCTCGCGAACAATTTGAAATGCGTACACACAAACGTTTGATCGATATCGTTAACCCAACTCAAAAAACAGTTGATGCCTTGATGAAATTGGATCTTCCAAGTGGTGTAAACGTAGAAATCAAACTTTAATCTAAAATATAAAAGAGCAGAGGCTGGTGTTTCAATCTAATTGAACACGGGCTAAACTCGGTGTGAAAAAGATAAACTTCCTCGCGTCTGCTAGACACTGTGTCAGTTTCCTATTTTCACGTTGAGTTTGACGCCCTTTGTATCTTAGACTTGAGCATAAAAAACGCTCGTTAAAAACTTTTTGAATAAAAATATAGAAAAGGAACTATTTTCTCATGACAAAAGGAATCTTAGGGAAAAAAGTGGGAATGACTCAAATCTTCACTGAAGCTGGCGAATTGATCCCTGTAACAGTTATTGAAGCAACTCCAAACGTTGTTCTTCAAGTTAAAACTGTTGAAACAGACGGATACAACGCTATCCAAGTTGGTTTCGATGACAAACGCGAAGTATTGAGCAACAAACCTGCTAAAGGACATGTAGCGAAAGCTAACACGGCTCCTAAGCGCTTCATTCGTGAATTCAAAAACGTTGAAGGCTTGGAAGTTGGTGCTGAAATTACAGTTGAAACATTCGCAGCTGGAGACGTTGTTGACGTAACTGGTACTTCTAAAGGTAAAGGTTTCCAAGGTGTTATCAAACGCCACGGACAATCACGTGGACCAATGGCTCACGGTTCTCGTTACCACCGTCGTCCAGGTTCTATGGGACCTGTTGCACCTAACCGCGTATTCAAAGGTAAAAACCTTGCAGGGCGTATGGGTGGCGACCGCGTAACAATTCAAAACCTTGAAGTTGTACAAGTTGTTCCAGAAAAGAACGTTATCCTTATCAAAGGTAACGTACCAGGTGCTAAGAAATCTCTTATCACTATCAAATCAGCAGTTAAAGCTGGTAAATAATAAAGAAAGGGGAAATCAGTCACAATGGCAAACGTAACATTATTTGACCAAACTGGTAAAGAAGCTGGCCAAGTTGTTCTTAGCGATGCAGTATTTGGTATCGAACCAAATGAATCAGTTGTGTTTGATGTAATCATCAGCCAACGCGCAAGCCTTCGTCAAGGAACACACGCTGTTAAAAACCGCTCTGCAGTATCAGGTGGTGGACGCAAACCATGGCGTCAAAAAGGAACTGGACGTGCTCGTCAAGGTTCTATCCGCTCACCACAATGGCGTGGTGGTGGTGTTGTCTTCGGACCAACTCCACGTTCATACGGCTACAAACTTCCACAAAAAGTTCGTCGCCTAGCTCTTAAATCAGTTTACTCTGAAAAAGTTGCTGAAAACAAATTCGTAGCTGTAGACGCTCTTTCATTTACAGCTCCAAAAACTGCTGAATTTGCAAAAGTTCTTGCAGCATTGAGCATCGATTCTAAAGTTCTTGTTATCCTTGAAGAAGGAAATGAATTCGCAGCTCTTTCAGCTCGTAACCTTCCAAACGTGAAAGTTGCAACTGCTACAACTGCAAGTGTTCTTGACATCGCAAATAGCGACAAACTTCTTGTCACACAAGCAGCTATCTCTAAAATCGAGGAGGTTCTTGCATAATGAATTTGTATGATGTTATCAAAAAACCTGTCATCACTGAAAGCTCAATGGCTCAACTTGAAGCAGGAAAATATGTATTTGAAGTTGACACTCGTGCACACAAACTTTTGATCAAGCAAGCTGTTGAAGCTGCTTTCGAAGGTGTTAAAGTTGCCAATGTTAACACAATCAACGTAAAACCAAAAGCTAAACGTGTTGGACGTTACACTGGTTTTACTAACAAAACTAAAAAAGCTATCATCACACTTACAGCTGATTCTAAAGCAATCGAGTTGTTTGCTGCTGAAGCTGAATAATCTAAGGAGGAAATATCGTGGGAATTCGTGTTTATAAACCAACAACAAACGGTCGCCGTAATATGACTTCTTTGGATTTCGCTGAAATCACAACAAGCACTCCTGAAAAATCATTGCTTGTTGCATTGAAGAGCAAGGCTGGTCGTAACAACAACGGTCGTATCACAGTTCGTCACCAAGGTGGTGGACACAAACGTTTTTACCGTTTGGTTGACTTCAAACGTAATAAAGACAACGTTGAAGCAGTTGTTAAAACAATCGAGTACGATCCAAACCGTTCTGCAAACATCGCTCTTGTACACTACACTGACGGTGTGAAAGCATACATCATCGCTCCAAAAGGTCTTGAAGTAGGTCAACGTATCGTTTCAGGTCCAGAAGCAGATATCAAAGTCGGAAACGCTCTTCCACTTGCTAACATCCCAGTTGGTACTTTGATTCACAACATCGAGTTGAAACCAGGTCGTGGTGGTGAATTGGTACGTGCTGCTGGTGCATCTGCTCAAGTATTGGGTTCTGAAGGTAAATATGTTCTTGTTCGTCTTCAATCAGGTGAAGTTCGTATGATTCTTGGAACTTGCCGTGCTACAGTTGGTGTTGTCGGAAACGAACAACATGGACTTGTAAACCTTGGTAAAGCAGGACGTAGCCGTTGGAAAGGTATCCGCCCAACAGTTCGTGGTTCTGTAATGAACCCTAACGATCACCCACACGGTGGTGGTGAAGGTAAAGCACCAGTTGGTCGTAAAGCACCATCTACTCCATGGGGCAAACCTGCTCTTGGTCTTAAAACTCGTAACAAGAAAGCGAAATCTGACAAACTTATCGTTCGTCGTCGCAACGAGAAATAATATTAAACTAGTCGCTTAAGCAACTAGTAAATCCGCCAGCTCGGTAGCGCTCCATAGGAGTGCAAGCCGCTGTGGTACAACATTTAAAGGAGAAAATATAAAAATGGGACGCAGTCTTAAAAAAGGACCTTTCGTCGATGAGCATTTGATGAAAAAAGTTGAAGCTCAAGCTAACGACGAAAAGAAAAAAGTTATTAAAACTTGGTCACGTCGTTCAACGATCTTCCCAAGTTTCATTGGTTACACTATTGCAGTTTATGACGGACGTAAACACGTACCTGTTTACATCCAAGAAGACATGGTAGGCCACAAACTTGGTGAATTTGCACCAACTCGTACTTACAAAGGTCACGCTGCAGACGACAAGAAAACACGTAGAAAATAAGGAGAACATAAATGGCAGAAATTACTTCAGCTAAAGCAATGGCTCGTACAGTACGTGTTTCACCTCGTAAATCACGTCTTGTTCTTGATAACATCCGTGGTAAAAGCGTAGCCGATGCAATCGCAATCTTGACATTCACTCCAAACAAAGCTGCTGAAATCATCTTGAAAGTTTTGAACTCAGCTGTAGCTAACGCTGAAAACAACTTTGGTTTGGATAAAGCTAATTTGGTAGTATCTGAAGCATTCGCAAACGAAGGACCAACTATGAAACGTTTCCGTCCACGTGCGAAAGGTTCAGCTTCACCAATCAACAAACGTACAGCTCACATCACTGTAGCTGTTGCAGAAAAATAAGGAGGTAAAATCGTGGGTCAAAAAGTACATCCAATTGGTATGCGTGTCGGCATCATCCGTGATTGGGATGCCAAATGGTATGCTGAAAAAGAATACGCGGATTACCTTCATGAAGATCTTGCAATCCGTAAATTCGTTCAAAAAGAACTTGCTGACGCAGCAGTTTCAACTATTGAAATCGAACGCGCACTAAACAAAGTTAACGTTTCACTTCACACTGCTAAACCAGGTATGGTTATCGGTAAAGGTGGTGCTAACGTTGATGCACTCCGTGCAAAACTTAACAAATTGACTGGAAAACAAGTACACATCAACATCATCGAAATCAAACAACCTGATTTGGATGCTCACCTTGTAGGTGAAGGAATTGCTCGTCAATTGGAGCAACGTGTTGCTTTCCGTCGTGCACAAAAACAAGCAATCCAACGTGCAATGCGTGCTGGAGCTAAAGGAATCAAAACTCAAGTATCAGGTCGTTTGAACGGTGCAGATATCGCCCGTGCTGAAGGATACTCTGAAGGAACTGTTCCGCTTCACACACTTCGTGCAGATATCGATTACGCTTGGGAAGAAGCAGATACTACATACGGTAAACTTGGTGTTAAAGTATGGATCTACCGTGGTGAAGTTCTTCCAGCTCGTAAAAACACTAAAGGAGGTAAATAACCAATGTTAGTACCTAAACGTGTTAAACACCGTCGTGAGTTCCGTGGAAAAATGCGCGGTGAAGCAAAAGGTGGAAAAGAAGTAGCATTCGGTGAATACGGTCTTCAAGCTACAACTAGCCACTGGATCACTAACCGCCAAATCGAAGCTGCTCGTATCGCCATGACTCGTTACATGAAACGTGGTGGTAAAGTTTGGATTAAAATCTTCCCACACAAATCATACACTGCTAAAGCTATCGGTGTGCGTATGGGATCTGGTAAAGGGGCACCTGAAGGTTGGGTAGCACCAGTTAAACGTGGTAAAGTGATGTTCGAAATCGCTGGTGTATCTGAAGAGATTGCACGTGAAGCGCTTCGACTTGCTAGCCACAAATTGCCAGTTAAATGTAAATTCGTAAAACGTGAAGCAGAATAAGGAGAAGGCATGAAACTTAATGAAGTAAAAGAATTTGTTAAAGAACTTCGTGGTCTTTCTCAAGAAGAACTCGCGAAGCGCGAAAACGAATTGAAAAAAGAATTGTTTGAACTTCGTTTCCAAGCTGCTACTGGTCAATTGGAACAAACAGCTCGCTTGAAAGAAGTTAAAAAACAAATCGCTCGTATCAAAACAGTTCAATCTGAAGCGAAATAATAGACTAGGGAAGGAGAAATTTCAATGGAACGCAATAATCGTAAAGTTCTTGTTGGACGTGTTGTATCTGACAAAATGGACAAGACAATCACAGTTGTAGTTGAAACAAAACGTAACCACCCAGTCTATGGTAAACGTATTAACTACTCTAAAAAATACAAAGCTCATGATGAAAACAATGTTGCCAAAGAAGGCGATATCGTACGTATCATGGAAACTCGCCCGCTTTCAGCTACAAAACGTTTCCGTCTTGTAGAAGTTGTTGAAGAAGCGGTCATCATCTAATCAAACCTGAAAGGAGAAAACTGAAATGATTCAAACAGAAACTCGTTTGAAAGTCGCAGACAACAGCGGTGCTCGCGAAATCTTGACTATCAAAGTTCTTGGTGGTTCAGGACGTAAATTTGCAAACATCGGTGATGTTATCGTGGCATCTGTAAAACAAGCTACTCCTGGTGGTGCGGTTAAAAAAGGTGACGTTGTTAAAGCAGTTATCGTTCGTACTAAATCAGGTGCTCGTCGTGCTGATGGTTCATACATCAAATTTGACGAAAACGCAGCAGTTATCATCCGTGAAGACAAAACTCCTCGCGGAACACGTATCTTTGGCCCAGTTGCACGTGAATTGCGTGAAGGTGGCTTCATGAAGATCGTGTCACTTGCTCCAGAAGTACTTTAATTTTTAGGAACAAACTAGTCCCCTAGCTTCAAGCTAGGGTGCCCTTATGGGCGTAAGAAAAATCAAGGAGAAACCTAATGTTTGTAAAAAAAGGCGACAAAGTTCGCGTAATCGCTGGTAAAGATAAGGGAACAGAAGCTGTTGTCCTTACTGCCCTTCCAAAAGTAAACAAAGTTATCGTTGAAGGTGTTAACATTGTTAAGAAACACCAACGTCCAACTAACGAGCTTCCTCAAGGTGGTATCATCGAGAAAGAAGCAGCTATCCACGTATCAAACGTTCAAGTTTTGGACAAAAATGGTGTAGCTGGTCGTGTTGGTTACAAATTTGTAGACGGTAAAAAAGTTCGCTACAACAAAAAATCAGGCGAAGTGCTTGATTAATCACGAAGGAAAGGAGAAGTATAATGGCAAATCGTTTAAAAGAAAAATATCTTAATGAAGTAGTTCCTGCTTTGACAGAACAATTCAACTACTCATCAGTGATGGCTGTGCCTAAAGTAGATAAGATTGTTTTGAACATGGGTGTTGGTGAAGCTGTATCAAACGCTAAAAGCCTTGAAAAAGCTGCTGAAGAATTGGCACTTATCTCAGGTCAAAAACCACTTATCACTAAAGCTAAAAAATCAATCGCCGGCTTCCGTCTTCGTGAAGGTGTTGCGATCGGTGCAAAAGTTACCCTTCGTGGTGAACGTATGTACGAATTCTTGGATAAATTGGTATCAGTTTCACTTCCACGTGTACGTGACTTCCACGGTGTTCCAACAAAATCATTTGATGGACGCGGGAACTACACACTTGGTGTGAAAGAACAATTAATCTTCCCAGAAATCAACTTCGATGACGTTGACAAAACTCGTGGTCTTGACATCGTTATCGTAACAACTGCTAACACTGACGAAGAGTCACGTGCATTGCTTACAGGCCTTGGAATGCCTTTTGCAAAATAATATAGGAGGTAAATCTAATGGCTAAAAAATCAATGGTAGCTAGAGAGGCTAAACGCCAAAAAATTGTTGACCGTTATGCTGAAAAACGTGCTGCATTAAAGGCGGCAGGGGACTACGAAGGTTTATCTAAATTACCTCGCAACGCCTCACCGACTCGTTTACATAATCGTTGTAGAGTTACGGGGCGCCCACATTCAGTTTACCGCAAATTTGGTCTGAGTCGTATCGCTTTTCGCGAACTTGCGCATAAAGGTCAAATTCCTGGTGTAACAAAAGCATCTTGGTAATTTAAGATATCAAGAGCGTCAAAACTCCAAGTAAAAATAGGAAACTTGACGAAGAAACTAAAGTTTCTAGGAAAGTTTATCTTTTTCACACAGAGTTTAGCCCGGGTTCAATTGGGCTTGCCAATTTGAACACGAGCTACAGCTTTGGCAAAAAAGACCAATTTGCTTTGGAGCATTGCTTCTGCATTAAATTGTCTATTTTTGCTCGTGCTGTTACGCTCTTTGTATCATGTATTAACTAGCAAGTGCAACTTGCAAACTACTAGTAAGAGGAGAAAAACAAAATGGTTATGACTGACCCAATCGCAGACTTCCTAACTCGTATTCGTAATGCTAACCAAGCTAAACACGAAGTACTTGAAGTACCTGCATCAAACATCAAAAAAGGGATTGCTGAAATCCTTAAACGCGAAGGTTTTGTAAAAAACGTTGAAATCATTGAAGATGACAAACAAGGCGTCATCCGTGTATTTCTTAAATACGGACCAAATGGTGAGAAAGTTATCACTAACTTGAAACGTGTTTCTAAACCAGGACTTCGTGTCTACAAAAAACGTGAAGACCTTCCAAAAGTTCTTAACGGACTTGGAATTGCCATCCTTTCAACTTCTGAAGGTTTGCTTACTGATAAAGAAGCACGCCAAAAGAATGTTGGTGGTGAGGTTATCGCTTACGTTTGGTAAAATCAAGATACAAAGCTCGTAAAGAACAAAGCAAAATTAGGAAGTTGGAGAAGTTTGTTTACAAACAAGCCAACTTATCTATTTTGCACAGTTCTTAGAGCGTGTTCAGTTCAGCTCTTGAACTAAATAAGTATCTGAACCCCGTGAAAACTGGCCGTTCTGGCCTGACAATTTAACAGGAGAAAATAAACATGTCACGTATTGGTAATAAAGTTATCGTGTTGCCTGCTGGTGTTGAACTCGCTAACAATGACAACGTTGTAACTGTAAAAGGACCTAAAGGAGAACTTACTCGTGAGTTCTCAAAAGATATTGAAATCCGTGTGGAAGGTACTGAAATAACTCTTCACCGTCCAAACGATTCAAAAGAAATGAAAACTATCCACGGAACTACTCGTGCCCTTTTGAACAACATGGTTGTTGGTGTATCAGAAGGATTTAAGAAAGAACTTGAAATGCGTGGGGTTGGTTACCGTGCACAGCTTCAAGGATCTAAACTTGTTTTGGCTGTTGGTAAATCTCATCCAGACGAAGTTGAAGCTCCAGAAGGAATTACTTTTGAACTTCCAAACCCAACAACAATCGTTGTTAGCGGAATTTCAAAAGAAGTAGTTGGTCAAACAGCTGCTTACGTACGTAGCCTTCGTTCACCAGAACCATATAAAGGTAAAGGTATCCGTTACGTTGGTGAATTCGTTCGCCGTAAAGAAGGTAAAACAGGTAAATAATGTTGAGTGGTTGATCATCAACCACCAACCTATTTTCCAACTTTGTGCATAGCACACGATTTAAAACTAAAGAGGTGAAAACTGTGATTTCAAAACCAGATAAAAACAAACTCCGCCAAAAACGCCACCGTCGCGTTCGCGGAAAACTCTCTGGAACTGCTGATCGCCCACGTTTGAACGTATTCCGTTCTAATACAGGCATCTACGCTCAAGTGATTGATGACGTAGCGGGTGTAACGCTCGCAAGTGCTTCAACTCTTGATAAAGAAGTTTCAAAAGGAACTAAAACTGAACAAGCCGTTGCTGTCGGTAAACTCGTTGCAGAACGTGCAAACGCTAAAGGTATTTCAGAAGTGGTGTTCGACCGCGGTGGATATCTATATCACGGACGTGTGAAAGCTTTGGCTGATGCAGCTCGTGAAAACGGATTGAAATTCTAATAGGAGGACACTAGAAAATGGCATTTAAAGACAATGCAGTTGAATTAGAAGAACGCGTAGTTGCTGTCAACCGTGTTACAAAAGTTGTTAAAGGTGGACGTCGTCTTCGTTTCGCAGCTCTTGTTGTTGTTGGTGACCACAATGGTCGCGTAGGATTTGGTACTGGTAAAGCTCAAGAAGTTCCAGAAGCAATCCGTAAAGCAGTAGATGATGCTAAGAAAAACTTGATCGAAGTTCCTATGGTTGGAACAACAATCCCACACGAAGTTCTTTCAGAATTCGGTGGAGCTAAAGTATTGTTGAAACCTGCTGTAGAAGGTTCTGGAGTTGCCGCTGGTGGTGCAGTTCGTGCCGTTGTGGAATTGGCAGGTGTGGCAGATATTACATCTAAATCACTTGGTTCTAACACTCCAATCAACATTGTTCGTGCAACTGTTGAAGGTTTGAAACAATTGAAACGCGCTGAAGAAATTGCTGCCCTTCGTGGTATTTCAGTTTCTGATTTGGCATAAGAAAGGGGATAAAATGGCTCAAATTAAAATTACTTTGACTAAGTCTCCAATCGGACGCATTCCATCACAACGTAAAACTGTTGTAGCACTTGGACTTGGCAAATTGAACAGCTCTGTTATTAAAGAAGATAACGCTGCTATCCGTGGTATGATTACAGCAGTATCTCACTTAGTAACAGTTGAAGAAGTAAACTAATGAAGTTTTAGGGGATGTGCACTGTACCATCCCCTAAAACTAGATATAGTCATCTATGATGACATCGTATAGGCGAGTTGATGGGGGAGACAACCTTTTCTCCCTTATCGGCGCTAGCATTTTACAAAAGAGGAGAAAATAAAAATGAAACTTCATGAATTGAAACCTGCAGAAGGTTCTCGTAAAGTACGTAACCGCGTTGGTCGTGGTACTTCATCAGGTAACGGTAAAACATCTGGTCGTGGTCAAAAAGGTCAAAAAGCTCGTAGCGGTGGCGGAGTTCGCCTTGGTTTTGAAGGTGGACAAACTCCATTGTTCCGTCGTCTTCCAAAACGTGGATTCACTAACATCAACGCTAAAGAATACGCAATTGTGAACCTTGACCAATTGAACGTCTTTGAAGATGGTGCTGAAGTAACTCCAGTTGTTCTTATCGAAGCAGGAATTGTTAAAGCTGAAAAGTCAGGTATTAAAATTCTTGGTAACGGTGAGTTGACTAAGAAATTGACTGTGAAAGCAGCTAAATTCTCTAAATCAGCTGAAGAAGCTATCACTGCTAAAGGTGGTTCAGTAGAAGTCATCTAAGAGAGGTGACCTATGTTTTTTAAATTATTAAGAGAAGCTCTTAAAGTCAAGCAGGTTCGATCAAAAATTTTATTTACAATTTTTATCGTTTTGGTCTTTCGTATCGGAACTAGCATTACAGTTCCTGGTGTGAATGCCAATAGCTTGAATGCTTTAAGTGGATTATCCTTCTTAAACATGTTGAGCTTGGTGTCGGGGAATGCCCTAAAAAACTTTTCGATTTTTGCCCTAGGAGTTAGTCCCTATATCACCGCTTCTATTGTTGTCCAACTCTTGCAAATGGATATTTTACCCAAGTTTGTAGAGTGGGGTAAACAAGGGGAAGTAGGTCGAAGAAAATTGAATCAAGCTACTCGTTATATTGCTCTAGTTCTCGCTTTTGTGCAATCTATCGGGATTACAGCTGGTTTTAATACCTTGGCTGGAGCTCAATTGATTAAAACTGCTTTAACTCCACAAGTTTTTCTGACGATTGGTATCATCTTAACAGCTGGTAGTATGATTGTCACTTGGTTGGGTGAGCAAATTACAGATAAGGGATACGGAAACGGTGTTTCCATGATTATCTTTGCCGGGATTGTTTCCTCAATTCCAGAGATGATTCAGGGCATCTATGTGGACTACTTTGTGAACGTCCCAAGTAGCCGTATCACTTCATCTATCATTTTCGTAATCATTTTGATTATTACTGTATTGTTGATTATTTACTTTACAACTTATGTTCAACAAGCAGAATACAAAATTCCAATCCAATATACTAAGGTTGCACAAGGTGCTCCATCTAGCTCTTACCTTCCGTTAAAGGTAAACCCTGCTGGAGTTATCCCTGTTATCTTTGCCAGTTCGATTACTGCAGCGCCTGCGGCTATTCTTCAGTTTTTGAGTGCCACAGGTCATGATTGGGCTTGGGTAAGGGTAGCACAAGAGATGTTGGCAACTACTTCTCCAACTGGTATTGCCATGTATGCTTTGTTGATTATTCTCTTTACATTCTTCTATACGTTTGTACAGATTAATCCTGAAAAAGCAGCAGAGAGCCTACAAAAGAGTGGTGCCTATATCCATGGAGTTCGTCCTGGTAAAGGTACAGAAGAATATATGTCTAAACTTCTTCGTCGTCTTGCAACTGTTGGTTCCCTCTTCCTTGGTGTGATTTCCATTTTACCGATTGCAGCTAAAGATGTATTTGGTCTTTCTGATGTTGTTGCCTTTGGTGGAACAAGTCTCTTGATCATTATCTCTACAGGTATCGAAGGAATCAAGCAATTGGAAGGTTACCTATTGAAACGTAAGTATGTTGGTTTCATGGACAGAACAGAATAAAAGTATTTACTGAATCAGTAAATACTGAGGGAGTGGAGGTTTAAACTCTGACATTTGTAAGAGTTGGATCTCCCCTCTTCTATTTTGTTTTTAAATAGGGGTGAAAAGACTTTTTGCTTCTATTTAAAAATAAAATAAGGAGATCAAATCATGAATCTTTTGATTATGGGCTTACCTGGTGCAGGTAAGGGAACTCAAGCAGCAAAAATCGTAGAACAATTCCATGTTGCACATATCTCAACAGGTGATATGTTCCGCGCTGCAATGGCAAATCAAACTGAAATGGGTGTTCTTGCTAAGTCATATATTGACAAGGGTGAATTGGTTCCTGACGAAGTTACAAATGGAATCGTAAAAGAACGCCTTTCACAAGATGATATTAAAGAAACAGGATTCTTATTGGATGGTTACCCACGTACAATTGAACAAGCTCATGCCTTGGACAAAACATTGGCTGAACTTGGCATTGAACTAGAAGGTATTATCAATATTGAAGTGAACCCTGACAGCCTCTTGGAACGTTTGAGTGGCCGTATCATCCACCGCGTAACTGGAGAAACTTTCCACAAGGTCTTTAACCCACCAGTTGACTATAAAGAAGAAGATTACTACCAACGTGAAGATGATAAGCCTGAGACAGTAAAACGTCGTTTGGATGTTAATATTGCTCAAGGAGAACCAATCATTGCTCACTACCGTGCCAAAGGTTTGGTTCATGACATCGAAGGTAATCAAGATATCAATGATGTCTTCTCAGATATTGAAAAAGTATTGACAAATTTGAAATAAAGCGTTTTTCGCACTTGCAAAAATCTGCTACAAATGTTATACTGAGATAGTCTGACTTATAATTGTTGTCTCTGTGTCTAGAGGCATCGAATCGAAATTTATGGAGGTGCTTTTGCGTGGCAAAAGACGATGTGATTGAAGTTGAAGGCAAAGTAGTTGATACAATGCCGAATGCAATGTTTACGGTTGAACTTGAAAATGGACATCAGATTTTAGCAACAGTTTCTGGTAAAATTCGTAAAAACTATATTCGTATTTTAGCGGGAGATCGTGTTACTGTCGAAATGAGTCCATATGACTTGACACGTGGACGTATCACTTACCGCTTTAAATAATCGAAAAACTTGGAGGGATAAGAAATGAAAGTAAGACCATCGGTCAAACCAATTTGCGAATACTGTAAAGTTATTCGTCGTAATGGTCGTGTTATGGTAATTTGCCCAGCAAATCCAAAACACAAACAACGTCAAGGATAAGATAGAAAGGAGAAAACATGGCTCGTATTGCTGGAGTTGATATTCCAAATGACAAACGCGTAGTAATCTCATTGACTTATGTTTATGGTATCGGACTTGCAACATCTAAGAAAATTTTGGCTGCTGCTGGAATCTCAGAAGATGTTCGTGTACGTGATCTTACATCAGATCAAGAAGATGCTATCCGTCGTGAAGTGGATGCAATCAAAGTTGAAGGTGACCTTCGTCGTGAAGTAAACTTGAACATCAAACGTTTGATGGAAATCGGTTCATACCGTGGTATCCGTCACCGTCGTGGACTTCCTGTCCGTGGACAAAACACTAAAAACAACGCCCGCACTCGTAAAGGTAAAGCTGTTGCGATTGCTGGTAAGAAAAAATAATATAGGAGGTAAAAGTCTTGGCTAAACCAACACGTAAACGTCGTGTGAAAAAGAATATCGAATCTGGTATTGCTCATATTCACGCTACATTTAATAACACTATTGTTATGATTACTGATGTGCATGGTAATGCAATTGCTTGGTCATCAGCTGGTGCTCTTGGTTTCAAAGGTTCTCGTAAATCTACACCATTCGCTGCTCAAATGGCTTCTGAAGCTGCTGCTAAATCTGCACAAGAACACGGTCTTAAATCAGTTGAAGTTACTGTAAAAGGTCCAGGTTCTGGTCGTGAGTCAGCTATTCGTGCGCTTGCTGCCGCTGGTCTTGAAGTAACAGCAATTCGTGATGTGACTCCAGTGCCACACAATGGTGCTCGTCCTCCAAAACGTCGCCGTGTATAATCATCGCATTACACTGCTTTTCGTTTAAGAGGGAGTAACTAAATGATCGAGTTTGAAAAACCAAATATAACAAAAATTGATGAAAATAAAGATTATGGCAAGTTTGTAATCGAACCACTTGAACGTGGCTACGGTACAACTCTTGGTAACTCTCTTCGTCGTGTACTTCTAGCTTCTCTACCAGGAGCAGCTGTGACATCTATCAACATTGATGGTGTGTTACATGAGTTTGACACAGTTCCAGGTGTTCGTGAAGACGTGATGCAAATCATTCTGAACATTAAAGGAATTGCAGTGAAATCGTACGTTGAAGACGAAAAAATCATCGAACTGGATGTTGAAGGTCCTGCTGAAGTAACAGCTGGTGACATTTTGACAGATAGCGATATTGAAATTGTAAATCCAGATCATTATCTCTTTACAATCGGTGAAGGTTCTTCTCTAAAAGCGACTATGACTGTTAACAGTGGTCGTGGATATGTACCTGCTGATGAAAATAAAAAGGATAATGCACCAGTTGGAACACTTGCTGTAGATTCTATTTATACACCAGTTACAAAAGTCAACTATCAAGTGGAACCTGCTCGTGTAGGTAGCAATGATGGTTTCGACAAATTAACCCTTGAAATCTTGACAAATGGAACAATTATTCCAGAAGATGCTTTAGGGCTTTCAGCACGTATTTTGACAGAACATCTTGATTTGTTTACAAATCTTACTGAGATTGCTAAGTCAACTGAAGTGATGAAAGAAGCTGATACTGAATCTGACGACCGTATTTTAGATCGTACGATTGAGGAACTGGACTTGTCTGTGCGTTCATACAACTGTTTAAAACGTGCCGGTATCAATACTGTGCATGATTTGACAGAAAAATCTGAAGCAGAGATGATGAAAGTACGAAATCTTGGACGCAAGAGTTTGGAAGAAGTGAAACTCAAACTCATTGATTTGGGTCTTGGATTAAAAGATAAATAAAGGAGGAATACATGGCTTACCGTAAACTAGGACGCACTAGCTCACAACGTAAAGCAATGCTTCGCGATTTGACAACTGACCTTTTGATCAACGAATCAATCGTGACAACTGAAGCTCGTGCTAAAGAAATCCGTAAAACTGTTGAAAAAATGATTACTCTAGGTAAACGTGGTGATTTGCATGCACGTCGTCAAGCAGCTGCTTTCGTACGTAATGAAATCGCATCTGAAAACTATGATGAAGCAACTGATAAGTACACTTCTACTACAGCACTTCAAAAATTGTTCTCAGAAATCGCACCTCGTTATGCTGAACGTAACGGTGGATACACTCGTATCCTTAAAACTGAACCACGTCGTGGTGATGCAGCGCCAATGGCGATCATCGAATTAGTATAAAATCATCAATTTTGTTGAGTGTTATGATGATGGAGTCTTGTGCTCTTAGTCTAGCTCTGGTCTACCGCTAGGATTTCGGTCCTAGCGGGAACACTCATCATAAGTTGGGATAGTAGACGCTTGTTTACGAAATTGTTTTTTTCTTAAGAACAACTTCGTAAGCAGGCGTTTTTGAGTATTTTCGTTAGAATTATGCTATACTATTTGAAAAGAATCCTGTTTAATGTTAAGGTTTCTTATTTTAAGAAGAATTGGAGTTTACTTATGAAAGCCATTATAACTGTTGTTGGTAAAGATAAATCTGGAATTGTTGCAGGTGTTTCTGGTAAAATTGCAGAATTAGGATTGAATATTGACGATATCTCTCAAACTGTCTTAGATGAATATTTTACGATGATGGCTGTTGTATCTAGTGATGAAAAGCAAGATTTTACCTATCTTCGTAATGAATTTGAAGCTTTTGGGCAAACTTTGAATGTAAAAATCAATATTCAGAGTGCAGCGATTTTCGAAGCTATGTATAATATCTAGGAGGTCATCATGGATATTAGACAAGTTACTGAAACCATCGCCATGATTGAGGAGCAAAACTTCGATATTAGAACCATTACCATGGGGATTTCTCTTTTGGACTGTATCGATCCAGATATCAATTGTGCTGCGGAGAAAATCTATCAAAAAATTACGACAAAGGCGGCTAATTTAGTAGCTGTTGGTGATGAAATTGCGGCTGAGTTGGGAATTCCTATCGTTAATAAGCGTGTATCGGTGACACCTATTTCTCTGATTGGGGCAGCGACAGATGCGACGGACTACGTGGTTCTGGCAAAAGCGCTTGATAAGGCTGCGAAAGAGATTGGTGTGGACTTTATTGGTGGTTTTTCTGCCTTAGTACAAAAAGGTTATCAAAAGGGAGATGAGATTCTCATCAATTCCATTCCTCGCGCTTTGGCTGAGACGGATAAGGTCTGCTCGTCAGTCAATATCGGCTCAACCAAGTCTGGTATTAATATGACGGCTGTGGCAGATATGGGACGAATTATCAAGGAAACAGCAAATCTTTCAGATATGGGAGTGGCCAAGTTGGTTGTATTCGCTAATGCTGTTGAGGACAATCCATTTATGGCGGGTGCCTTTCATGGTGTTGGGGAAGCAGATGTTATCATCAATGTCGGAGTTTCTGGTCCTGGTGTTGTGAAACGTGCTTTGGAAAAAGTTCGTGGACAGAGCTTTGATGTAGTAGCCGAAACAGTTAAGAAAACTGCCTTTAAAATCACTCGTATCGGTCAATTGGTTGGTCAAATGGCCAGTGAGAGACTGGGTGTGGAGTTTGGTATTGTGGACTTGAGTTTGGCACCAACCCCTGCGGTTGGAGACTCTGTGGCACGTGTCCTTGAGGAAATGGGGCTAGAAACAGTTGGCACGCATGGAACGACAGCTGCCTTGGCCCTCTTGAACGACCAAGTTAAAAAGGGTGGAGTGATGGCCTGTAACCAGGTCGGTGGTCTATCTGGTGCCTTTATCCCTGTTTCTGAGGATGAAGGAATGATTGCTGCAGTGCAAAATGGCTCTCTTAATTTAGAAAAACTAGAAGCTATGACGGCTATCTGTTCTGTTGGATTGGATATGATTGCCATCCCAGAAGATACGCCTGCTGAAACTATTGCGGCTATGATTGCGGATGAAGCAGCAATCGGTGTTATCAACATGAAAACAACAGCTGTTCGTATCATTCCCAAAGGAAGAGAAGGCGATATGATTGAGTTTGGTGGTCTATTAGGAACTGCACCCGTTATGAAGGTTAATGGGGCTTCGTCTGTCGACTTCATCTCTCGCGGTGGACAAATCCCAGCACCAATTCATAGTTTTAAAAATTAAGAAAATAGGAGAAATTTTAAGTTCTATTTAAGATTAGATGTGTATACTATAATCATTAAATAAAGACCTCCTAATATTATTTGAAACAGATAACACTGAATTAGTTTGAATTTGATTTTCATCTAATATCTTTATTTAATGAACTCCTAAACTTTTTCATAATAATCTCCTTCAAAAGTCGCCTGTATGGGTGGCTTTTATTTTATCATTCATGATATAATAGAAGCAAACGGAGGACGGAAAATGGTAAAAGTACGATTGTATTTGGTACGTCATGGCAAGACCATGTTTAACACGATTGGTCGCGCGCAAGGTTGGAGCGATACTCCCTTAACTGCTGAAGGTGAACGAGGGATTCAAGAGTTAGGAATCGGTTTGCGAGAATCTGATCTACAGTTTGAGCGCGCTTATTCGAGTGATTCTGGTCGTACCATTCAGACCATGGGAATTATACTTGAAGAACTTGGCTTGCAGGGGAAAATCCCTTATCGCATGGACAAGCGTATCAGAGAATGGTGTTTCGGTAGTTTTGATGGAGCCTATGATGGCGATCTTTTCATGGGCATTATTCCTCGTATCTTTAATGTGGACCACGTTCACCAATTGTCTTATGCTGAACTGGCTGAGGGCTTGGTAGAGGTCGATACAGCTGGTTGGGCTGAAGGTTGGGAAAAACTCAGTGGCCGAATCAAGGAAGGCTTTGAAATAATTGCAAAAGAAATGGAAGATCAAGGTGGAGGTAACGCCCTTGTTGTCAGCCATGGAATGACTATTGGAACCATTGTTTATCTGATTAATGGCATGCATCCGCATGGTCTAGATAATGGTAGCGTGACGATTCTTGAATATGAGGACGGTCAGTTTAGGGTTGAAGTTGTCGGTGACCGTAGTTACCGAGAGCTAGGACGTGAGAAGATGGAAGAAGGCTCTATTTAATCAGTCTAGACTTGCTTGCCATGAGCTAGGGATTTGATAAGAATATCAAGATAAGAAAAAACAGCCGAGGGTACTCCTTTCGGCTGTTTTTGATGTGGAAAACTAAAGTGTAATGCTATTGCTTTTAGAGATTTTCATAAACAAGAGCAAGGAACCTACTGTTAGAACAGTCAGGATAGTTGACAAGGCTGCGGCTACACCGTAATTTCCTCTGAGAACCTCTGTATAAATAGCTACAGTCATTGTTCTTGTTTTGACATTGTAGAGGAGGATAGAGGATAGAAGTAGAGAGTTCTGAAATCAGTGTGACCCAAGATAGGATGGCTCCAGAAATAATACCCGATAGCATCATTGGAGTTGTAATCTTAGCAAAGGTATTGAGACGACTACTTCCTAAGCTTTCAGCAGCTTCTTCAATACTTGGTGCTATTTGTTGTAAGCTAGCAACAGATGAGCGAATAGTATACGGTAATCTTCTGACAGATAGAGACATAATCAAGATGAAAGCAGTCCCTGTAATCATAAGAAATCCACTTCCAAATAGACCAGTATTGAAGGAAGAAATGAAGGCAATCCCTAGAACGGTTCCTGGTACAATATAAGGTACCATACTGAGGCTGTCAATTAAGTTTGTAAATAAATTCCGTTTTCTAACGGCTAGGTAGGAGATAAATGTCGCAAATAGAACAACTAGAACTAAGGCAATCAAAGGGATACGAATGGTATTGAAAATAGCAGATCCCATACGATTGAAAGCTACCTTGTAACTGTTTGGAGAATAACCTTTAACAAATACCATACCTGATGTTTTTAGGAAAGAGGTATAAATTAAGTAGATTTGAGGTAAAACAGAGATAAAGATAATTCCGTAGACTGTTGCATAAATGGCAGCCATTTTTCCTTTTGTAGTTTTTTTAGGCTCAATTGGATGGAGCGGATTCATGCTGAAACTGTAGCGGTTTGCAATGTGTTTTTGGATAAGGAAAATTGCCAAGGCAATGATAATCGCCATAATTGCAAAAGCAGAATTTCCTCCAACCTCGCTAATAAATTGGGTATAAATCAGGACAGGGAAAGTCCGATATCCTTCGCCAATCAACATAGGCGTTCCAAAGTCTGAGAATGCTCTCATAAATACAAGCAAGGGGCTGCTAGTAAGGTTGGAACTAGGAGAGGTAAAACAACCGTTACGATAGGTTTAAATCCGAAGGATCCCATGCTTTCAGCAGCTTCAAGTAGAGAATTGTCAATACTGTTCATTGTTCCAGCAACATATAGAAATACCAGTGGGAATAGTTGCAGTGTAAAGACAAGTATAATTCCTTTGAATCCATAAATATCGATAGCTGGAAGATGAAGGGCATTTGTCAAAAATTTAGTGATGACCTCATTTCGTCTCAGCAAGAGAATCCAGGAGTAGGCTCCTACGAAAGGAGCTGACATGGAAGCAATGATAATCAATATTTGTAGAAATTTCTTCCCCTTGAAGTCATACATAGAGAAGAGATAAGCTAATAGGGTTCCTACAACTAAGGAAGTGACAGTAGCGGTAATGGAAACCCTGAAACTGTTGACTAGTGTCTCAGAGTAGTAGGTTTTACTAAAGAAAGTGACAAAATTAGCTAGTGAGAATTATCCTTCATGTATAAGTGCTTACTTGAGCACGGTAACGATAGGATAAACGAGAAAGACAAGATAGGTAAGAAAGATGAAGAAAGAGGAGGCTGTCCAAATATTTAGTTTTTTACGTTCCATGGTTGACTCCTTTTATCAGGTTTTGGGAACCATCTGCAGAAAAGATGTTTAATTTTTGCGTATTGATTCGTAGACGAATACGATTGCCTTTTTGTAGTTCTTCTTCAAAAGTTGATTCTTCACTAACTTGAATTTTTGAGGCAAAACCTGTCTCAATGAAATACTCCGTATTTAGTCCAAGATAGACGCTATCGCTAATAGTTCCTTCAATATCTCCAGATTCATCTTTGATAAACTCTTCGGGACGAATGCTTACATGAATAGCTTGCTCCTCAACCTGATCAAGAGCTAGCATTCGAAGGGCATAGCCATCTGAAAAGACGATATAAGCGCCGTCGCTCCGTTTTTCAAGATTGGCAGGGATAATATTTGTGCGTCCGATAAAGGTTGCCACAAACTCATTAGCTGGTTTATGATAGAGTTCTTTTGGTCGGCCGATTTGTTGGATCACCCCATCTTTCATAACAGCAATTTGGTCTGAAATAGCCATGGCTTCTTCTTGGTCGTGGGTTACATAAACAGTTGTAATTCCCACTTCGTGTTGGATTTCTCGGATGGCTTGACGTATATCCAAGCGAAGTTTGGCCTCCAGATTACTAAGTGGCTCGTCCATGAGGAGAACACTTGGATTAACCGCTAAGGCGCATGCCAAGGTGACACGTTGTTGTTGTCCACCACTGAGTTTATCGGGCTTTCGATCCGCATATTGAGCAATTTGCATGAGTTCAAGATACTTGTTGGTCTGTTGAATCAATTCTTCTTTTGGAACCTTCTTTTGCATAAGACCAAAAGCAACGTTGTCTCGGACAGTCAAATGTGGGAAAATAGCGTAGTTTTGGAAAACCATCCCGATATTGCGTTTGCTGGGTTCCATATTATTGATTTTTGTATCATCGAAGTAAAATTCTCCACCTTCGATACTGTTGAAACCTGCAATCATACGAAGAAGGGTTGTTTTCCCACATCCTGAGGGTCCAAGAAGGGTAAAGAGACTTTCTTTTGGAATTGTAATGTTCAAATTCTCAATAACAGGGACATCGTGGTAGATTTTTTTGGCGTTAATAATTTTGATCTCACTCATAGTGAACCTCTTTTACTGTTTAGATTGGATATCTGTAAAGACTTCGTTGTATTTCTTAACGATATCTGATTTATTCTTGATGACATAATCATAATCTTCAGTGAGTGTTTTGATTTTGTCAATTGGTTTCATGTTTTCGCTTGTTTTAGCATTTTTACGAACAGGACGGTTAGTAGTGGTTGTACCAAGTGTATCTTGTACTTCTTGAGAGATAATAAAATCGATAAATTTCTTGGCATTTTCCATATTTTTAGATTTTTTAACGATAGCAGCACTAGCAGGTAGGAAGACGGTTCCTTCTTTTGGATAGACTACCTTAATGTTAGCTCCGTCATTTAAGAGTTTAACTGCTGGATCTTCATAAGAGAGACCAACAGTCATTTCTCCATCAGCGACTGCTTTATAGACACCAGATGAACTTAAACCGATTTTATAGTATATTGAAACTAGAATAGTACACATCTACTTCTAAAACATTGTTAGAAATCGATTTGACTGTCCTGATTAACTTGTCCTGTTCTTATTTCATTTTACTATACCATCAATAAGTGTGAAAAGATCTTTTACATAAGACCAAGCCTTATCATCTTTGTAACCACCTTGAGCTTGTAGCATATTTGTTAATTGAGCAAAGGCGCTAGAAGAGTTTGCTGGGTCAGCAGTTGCGATTTTTCCTTTTAGTTCAGGTTTGAGAAGGTCGCTATATCCTTCGATGTTCATGCCTTTAGTTAAATCAGGGTGGACGATTAAAACACTACCATCTAGTGTATAAGGAGTAGAGAAGCCAGTTGTGTTTTGATATTCTTTGATAACATTATCATTTTCTTTTGAAATATAGTTTTCAAAGAGTTCTCCGTGGGTAGCATATTGTGTATAAGAACCACCAAAGATAACATCAGCTACAGGAACTTCTTTTTCTGACTCTAGTTTTTTGAAAAGTTCTCCAGTACCAGCTTGAATCAGTTCTATTTTGATACCATATTTTTCTTCAAAGGCAGGAATAGTTGCTCCAATTAAGCCTTCTGAGTTTGGTCAATAAACGACTAGCGAATCACCGTCTCCTTTATCAGATGAACTGTCATCGGCAGATTCATTAGAAGAACAAGCAGCATAATACATCCATTTCTTTTTCATGATGGATACCTCCGTTGTGTTATTTAAGTTTATTTTAAAACAATGTAAGCGTTTTTAAAACCTGCAATTCTATTCTATAGTGCATTGAATCTATAATAGTACACCTTGACTGCTAAAATATTTCTATAAATTAATTTGACTTTCCTGATAGAGATGTTCACATCTTATTTCAATTCACTATATTAGAGTAAAATTCTCTACAAAAAGAAGAATAGCCTATTTTACTATTCTTCCGAGTGATTTCAATTTTTTTGGGGAAATATGGAGATACTTTTTAAATACTTTGGCAAAATATTTATAGTCTGAAAATCCAACTTGGTCAGAGATATCGCTTAAAGAGGAGTTGGGAGATTCAGTCATCTTATCTATAGCTTGTTTCAGGCGATATTGTAAGATATATTCATTTAGAGTCATGGGGAAGTCTTCTTTGATAACCTTATATAGATGCTTGTTATCTGCAAATAGCTAGAGCGTTTCAAGGAAATGAACTAGAAATAACAATTAATATGGTGGTTCAGAAATACCTTTTGATAATCAATAAGATCTTCAGGATGAAGTGCGTTGACTCCATCCATTTCATATTTCCGATTTAATAAACGATATTTGTTTTCACCAAATTGATGAAAAGGGAGTAGTTGAACTTGGTCGATATTTAATGAGTTAAATAGAGTAGCGAATTTTTCTGCATCCTCTAAACTATTGTTAAAATTAGGAATAACTGGGATTCTTAAAACGATAGTTTTATTTTGAGAAAAAGCATAATGAATGTTTTTAATAATCATTTGATTAAAAACCCCAGTCACTTTTTTATGTTTTATAGAATTATAATGTTTTAGGTCTGTGTAGATAAAATCCACATATTGAATTAAATCGATAAATTTTTCATGATCAACAAAGGCAGTAGTTTCAATGGCAGTGTGTATGTGATGTTCTTTAGCTGATTTTAAGATGGCTTTAGCAAATTCAAACTGAGCAAATATTTCACCTCCTGATAAAGTTAAACCTCCACCGGATTCTTCGTAAAATTCTTTGTCTTTTAATACCTCTGTAATAATTTCTTCTACAGTCTTTTCTTCACCGACTAAGGTGAATTTCTCTCGTTGAGCATCTTTCATTTTTTCAGGTTTCATTCTTTGAGATTCAGGGTTAGAACACCATGGACAGCGCAGAGGACATCCTTTTAAAAAAACAGTTGTACGAATACCCGGGCCGTCATGAATTGAAAAGTGTTGAATATTAAAAATAATTCCTTTAGATATTTCCATAAGAGTTCCTCCTCTTCATAAGTCTATCCTATCACAAAAACGAAAGGAAAACAATTACGAACGAAAGTTTAATTTGTTGTTTTTTGCTTTTTATTTTGGTAGAATAAAACGGAGGTGTAAAATGAAAAGATTGGAACAAATTATTAAATTAGTATCAGAATATGAAAAGATCGACGTTAATACATTATCGGAAAAATTAAATGTATCGAAAGTAACGATTAGAAAAGATTTAGATAAATTAGAGTCAAAAGGTTTATTACACAGAGAGCATGGATATGCTGTATTAAATAGTGGAGATGACTTAAATGTACGTTTGTCAATTAATTATGAAACTAAGAGAAAAATTGTTCAGGAAGCAGTAAAATTGGTGTCAGATAATGAAACAATAATGATAGAATCTGGATCGACCTGTGCTTTACTTGCTGAGGAAATTTGCAAGCAAAAAAGAAATGTTACGATTGTAACAAATTCGTTTTTTATAGCAAATTTTGTGAGAGCTTATGATTCATGTCGTGTTATTGTTCTTGGTGGTGAGTTTCAGAAAGATTCACAGGTGACTGTAGGACCTTTATTAAAAGAAATGATACAGACTTTTCATGTGTGTCAAGCTTTTGTTGGGACAGATGGTTACGATAAAGAGATGGGCTTTACCGGAAAAGATTTAATGCGCAGTGAGGTAGTTCAATATATTTCAGCAGTGTCGGATAAAGTCATTGTCCTAACTGACTCAAGTAAATTTGATAAAAGAGGTACAGTAAGAAGATTTGCTTTAAGTCAAGTCTATGAAGTAATAACAGACGAAAAACTTTCTAAACAAAATATAGCTACATTAGAAAATGCTGGGATAATGGTTAAGGTAGTTTCGTAAGAGGTTAAGTGTATGAATCAAGATAGGAATAAACTGCTTTCTAAAATTGCTTATCTGTATTATATTGAAAACTTAAATCAGTCACAAATAGCAGCAAAATTAGGAATTTATAGAACCTCTATTAGTAGAATGTTAACAGAAGCAAGGAATGTAGGAATTGTTAAAATTGAAATAGAGAATTTTGATACCAATATGTTTAAGTTGGAAAATTATGTAAAAGAAAAATACAGTTTGGAAAGTTTAGAAATTATTCCAAATGAATTTGATGATACTCCAACAATTTTATCTGAAAGAATTTCTCAAGTTGCAGCAGGCGTCCTTAGGAATCTAATTGATGATAATATGAAAATTGGCTTTTCTTGGGGGAAAAGTTTAAGTAATTTAGTAGATTTAATTCACAGTAAAAGTGTCCGAAATGTTCACTTCTATCCTCTAGCAGGTGGTCCTAGTCACATACACGCTAAATACCATGTGAATACACTGATTTATGAAATGTCTAGAAAATTTCATGGAGAGTGTACATTTATGAATGCAACGATTGTGCAAGAAAATAAATTGTTAGCAGATGGTATTTTGCAATCAAGATATTTTGAAAATTTGAAAAATAGTTGGAAAGATTTAGATATAGCTGTAGTCGGAATTGGTGATTTTAGCAATAAAGGGAAACATCAATGGTTAGACATGCTTACAGAGGATGACTTTAAAGAATTGACCAAAGTTAAAACTGTAGGAGAAATTTGTTGTCGATTTTTTGATTCAAAAGGTAAAGAAGTCTATGAAAACTTACAGGAAAGAACGATAGCCATCTCTTTGGAAGATTTAAAAAATATTCCTCAAAGTTTAGCTGTTGCTTACGGTGATACGAAAGTATCTTCGATTCTTTCTGTCTTGCGTGCTAATTTAGTAAATCATTTGATTACAGATAAAAATACAATTTTAAAAGTTTTGGAAGAAGATGGTGATTTGACTTTTAGAGAGATTCTAGGTGAGTGAAAATGATAGACTGATCAGTTTATCGTTTTTTCTTTTTAGTCGATTGCACATTTGTGCTTATATAAACAAAAATAGTTTATCTGTTGTTTTTGGATTGACAACTTTATTATGTAGTTGTATTCTATAGTTACAAAAGAAAATTTTAAAATTTCAAATGAAAAAAGCTTTTTACATAGTGAAATGAGGAGGAATTTATGGAAATTATTGTTCCAGATCAAATTATCATGGGTTTAATTTTATATGCTGGCGATGCGAAACAACATATTTATAAAGCATTAGATTACATAAAGAACGGTACATGTGAACGATGTGAAGAAGAAATCCAGTTAGCTGATGCCGCCTTATTAGAAGCTCATAATCTACAAACAAAATTCTTGGCACAGGAAGCGTCTGGTACAAAGACAGAAATTACAGCTCTCTTTGTTCATTCACAAGATCATCTCATGACTAGTATGACGGAGATTAATTTAATCAAAGAAATTATTAGTTTGAGAAAAGAACTTCATAAAAAATAATACTAGAGTATTATCATTGTTATTAACATAGAGGAGGAAAACATAATGGTGAAGATTGGTTTGTTTTGTGCAGCAGGTTTTTCTACTGGTATGCTTGTAAATAATATGAAAATTGCAGCGCAAGCTAGTGGAGTTGAGGCAGAAATAGAGGCGTTTTCTCAGTCTAAATTAGCGGATTATGCGCCAAATATAGATGTTGCACTATTGGGTCCACAAGTTGCTTATACATTAGATAAATCAAAAGAAATTTGTGATAAGTGTGATGTTCCGATAGCTGTTATTCCGATGATGGACTATGGTATGTTAGATGGGAAAAAAGTATTAGATTTGGCCCTATCTTTGATTAGTGGGTAAGAAAAGGAGATTTATTATGTCAAAGATGGATGTTCAGAAAATCATTGCACCGATGATGAAGTTTGTGAATATGCGTGGCATTATAGCTCTAAAAGATGGGATGTTAGCAATTTTGCCATTGACAGTAGTTGGTAGTTTGTTCTTGATTATGGGACAATTGCCGTTCGAAGGATTAAATAAGAGCATTGCTAGTGTTTTTGGAGCTAATTGGACAGAGCCGTTTATGCAAGTATATTCAGGAACTTTTGCTATTATGGGTCTAATTTCTTGTTTTTCAATTGCCTATTCTTATGCTAAGAATAGCGGAGTAGAGGCTTTACCAGCTGGAGTTCTATCTGTATCTGCATTCTTTATTTTGCTAAGATCATCTTATATCCCTAAACAAGGTGAGGCGATTGGGGACGCTATTAGTAAAGTTTGGTTTGGAGGCCAAGGAATTATCGGTGCTATCATTATAGGTTTGGTAGTAGGAAGTATTTATACCTTCTTTATAAAGAGAAAAATTGTTATTAAGATGCCAGAACAAGTTCCACAAGCTATTGCCAAACAGTTTGAAGCAATGATTCCAGCATTTGTAATTTTCTTATCTTCTATGATTGTATATATTTTAGCGAAGTCATTGACTAATGGCGGAACATTCATAGAAATGATTTATTCTGCTATTCAAGTTCCGTTGCAAGGTTTAACTGGATCTTTGTATGGTGCTATTGGAATTGCATTCTTTATATCATTTTTGTGGTGGTTTGGTGTTCATGGGCAATCGGTAGTAAATGGAGTAGTGACAGCTCTGCTTTTATCTAATCTTGACGCTAATAAAGCTATGTTAGCCTCTGCTAATCTATCATTAGAAAATGGTGCACATATTGTTACTCAACAATTTTTAGATTCATTTTTAATTCTATCAGGTTCAGGGATTACGTTTGGTCTTGTAGTTGCCATGCTTTTTGCAGCAAAATCAAAACAATACCAAACCTTAGGAAAAGTTGCAGCTTTTCCAGCAATATTTAACGTAAATGAGCCAGTTGTATTTGGATTTCCGATTGTCATGAATCCAGTTATGTTTGTACCTTTCATTCTTGTTCCTGTACTTGCAGCTGTGATAGTATATGGAGCTATTGCAACAGGTTTCATGCAGCCATTCTCAGGGGTAACATTGCCTTGGAGTACACCAGCTATTCTATCAGGATTTTTGGTGGGTGGATGGCAAGGTGTTGTGACTCAGTTATTAGTATTGGTGATATCTACAGTGGTTTACTTTCCATTCTTTAAGATACAAGATCGTTTAGCTTACCAAAATGAAATCAAACAATCTTAGAGGTATTTGTGTGTTACTGTTAAACTCACACATTTGTGCTAAAAATTAGAGAGTTAAAATTTTTCTAGTTAAAAGCTTGAAAATTTCTATAAAAATCGGTATTATATTTTCGAAAGAAATAAAAATATTTTCGAAAGAAAGGTGCTTACGATGGTAAATACAGAAGTAGCAAGAACAACAATCAAGACAGAATATTTTGGCAGCCTTACTGAAAGGATGAACAAATATCGAGAAGATGTTTTAAATAAAAAACCTTATATTGATGCTGAGAGAGCAGTTCTAGCAACACGCGCCTATGAACGATACAAGGAACAACCTAATGTCCTAAAACGTGCATATATGCTGAAAGAAATTTTGGAAAATATGTCTATCTATATTGAAGAAGAATCTATGATTGCGGGAAATCAAGCTTCTTCCAATAAAGATGCTCCTATTTTTCCGGAATATACGCTAGAATTTGTTCTCAATGAGTTGGATCTTTTTGAAAAGCGTGATGGAGATGTTTTCTATATTACAGAAGAAACAAAAGAACAACTTAGAAGTATTGCTCCGTTTTGGGAAAATAATAATTTACGTGTTAGAGCTGGTGCCTTATTACCTGAAGAAGTGTCAGTTTATATGGAAACAGGATTCTTCGGTATGGAAGGTAAGATGAATTCTGGAGATGCTCACTTAGCAGTTAACTATCAGAAACTTTTGCAATTTGGTTTAAGAGGTTTTGAAGAGCGGGCTCGTAAAGCAAAAGTAGCTCTAGATTTAACAGATCCAGCAAGTATTGATAAATATCATTTTTACGACTCTATATTTATCGTAATCGATGCTATTAAAGTATATGCAAAGCGCTTTGTTGCTCTTGCTAAAAGTTTAGCCGAAAATGCAAATCCTAAACGTAAGAAAGAATTACTTGAGATTGCAGATATTTGCTCTAGAGTCCCATATGAACCGGCAACTACTTTTGCAGAAGCTATTCAATCAGTTTGGTTTATTCAATGTATTTTACAAATTGAATCTAATGGCCACTCTCTTTCATATGGCCGTTTTGATCAATATATGTATCCATATATGAAGGCTGATTTAGAAAGTGGTAAAGAAACAGAAGATAGCATTGTTGAACGTCTGACAAATCTTTGGATTAAGACAATTACAATTAATAAGGTTCGCAGTCAATCACATACATTTTCTTCAGCAGGAAGTCCTTTATATCAAAATGTTACAATTGGTGGACAGACTCGAGATAAGAAGGATGCTGTTAACCCATTATCTTATTTGGTATTAAAATCAGTTGCACAAACCCATCTACCGCAACCTAATCTAACTGTACGTTACCATGCAGGTTTAGATGCTCGTTTCATGAATGAGTGTATTGAAGTGATGAAACTTGGTTTTGGTATGCCTGCATTTAATAATGATGAGATTATTATTCCTTCTTTTATTGCAAAAGGAGTATTGGAAGATGATGCTTATGATTACAGTGCCATTGGATGTGTTGAAACGGCAGTTCCGGGGAAATGGGGCTATCGTTGCACAGGTATGAGTTATATGAACTTCCCTAAGGTTCTACTTATCACGATGAATGATGGAATTGATCCGGCTTCGGGTAAACGGTTTGCACCAAGCTTTGGTCATTTTAAGGATATGAAGAACTTTTCTGAATTAGAAAATGCTTGGGATAAAACACTAAGATATTTGACACGAATGAGTGTTATTGTTGAAAATTCTATTGATTTATCATTGGAACGAGAAGTTCCTGATATTCTATGTTCAGCATTGACTGATGATTGTATTGGTCGTGGAAAACACCTTAAAGAAGGTGGAGCAGTATATGATTATATATCAGGATTGCAAGTTGGAATTGCAAATTTGTCGGATTCATTAGCTGCAATTAAAAAATTGGTGTTTGAGGAAGAACGTATAAGCCCAAGTCAGCTTTGGCATGCACTGGAAACAGATTATGCCGGAGAAGAAGGTAAGGTCATTCAAGAAATGTTGATTCATGATGCACCTAAGTATGGTAATGATGATGATTATGCTGACAAATTGGTTACTGCTGCTTATGACATTTATGTTGATGAAATTGCTAAATATCCTAATACACGTTATGGAAGAGGGCCTATTGGAGGAATTCGTTATTCAGGAACATCTTCTATATCAGCCAACGTAGGGCAGGGACGTGGAACATTAGCAACTCCAGATGGACGCAACGCGGGTACACCGTTAGCAGAGGGTTGTTCACCATCACATAATATGGATCAACACGGCCCTACATCTGTTTTAAAATCTGTTTCAAAATTACCAACAGATGAAATCGTAGGTGGGGTTCTCTTAAATCAGAAAGTAAATCCTCAAACGTTAGCCAAAGAAGAAGATAAATTAAAACTAATTGCTTTGTTACGAACATTCTTTAATCGTTTACATGGGTACCATATTCAATACAATGTTGTTTCCAGAGAGACGTTGATTGACGCTCAGAAACATCCTGAAAAACACAGAGACTTAATTGTTCGTGTTGCAGGATACTCTGCATTCTTCAATGTTCTTTCTAAGGCAACCCAAGATGACATTATAGGACGTACTGAGCATACTTTGTAAAATAAAGAGGTTCTTTTTATGGAATTTATGCTTGACACATTAAATTTAGATGAGATTAAAAAGTGGTCTGAAATTTTGCCGCTAGCTGGGGTAACTTCAAATCCCACTATTGCAAAAAGAGAGGGTTCTATTAATTTTTTTGAACGAATCAAAGATGTAAGAGAATTGATTGGCTCTACACCCTCTATTCATGTTCAGGTGATTTCTCAAGATTTTGAAGGCATCTTAAAGGACGCTCATAAAATTCGAAGACAAGCAGGAGATGATATATTTATCAAAGTACCTGTTACTCCAGCTGGATTACGTGCAATAAAGGCGCTAAAAAAAGAGGGCTACCATATCACTGCAACAGCTATTTATACAGTTATTCAGGGATTATTAGCTATCGAAGCAGGAGCGGATTACCTAGCTCCATATTATAATAGAATGGAAAATCTGAACATTGATTCAAATTCTGTCATTCGTCAATTAGCTCTTGCTATTGATAGACAGAACTCTCCTAGTAAGATTTTAGCTGCATCCTTTAAAAATGTAGCACAAGTAAATAATGCTTTAGCTGCAGGTGCGCATGCTGTTACAGCAGGAGCAGATGTTTTTGAATCAGCTTTCGCCATGCCATCTATCCAAAAGGCGGTTGATGATTTTTCTGACGATTGGTTTGTTACTCAAAATAGTCGTTCCATTTAGATAGAGAGGAAATACATATGAGAATTTTTGCTAGTCCTTCTAGATATATTCAGGGGGAAAATGCCTTGTTTGAAAATGCCAAATCAATTTTGGATTTGGGAAATTACCCTATTCTATTATGCGATCAGTTGGTTTATGATATTGTTGGAAAACGATTTGAAGATTATCTACATAGGTATGGTTTCCATATTGTTCTGGCGCTATTTAATGGTGAAGCTTCTGACAATGAAATCAATCGAGTTGTTGCCTTGGCTGAGAAAGAAAATTGTGATAGTATTATCGGTCTTGGTGGGGGAAAGACGATTGATAGCGCAAAAGCTATTGCAGATTTGATTGAAAAGCCTGTTATTATTGCTCCAACAATTGCATCGACCGACGCACCTGTATCTGCTTTATCTGTTATTTATACAGATGAAGGTGCATTTGATCATTATCTATTTTATTCTAAAAATCCAGATTTAGTTTTGGTTGATACAAAAGTTATTTCACAAGCCCCTAAGCGTTTATTAGCGTCTGGTATTGCAGATGGTTTAGCAACTTGGGTTGAGGCGCGTGCGGTTATGCAGGCAAATGGAAAAACTATGTTGGGACAACAGCAAACATTGGCTGGAGTTGCAATTGCGAAGAAATGTGAAGAAACGCTGTTTGCAGATGGTTTACAGGCTATGGCAGCTTGTGAAGCTAAAGTGGTGACACCAGCATTAGAAAATATTGTTGAAGCTAATACTTTATTGAGTGGCCTAGGTTTTGAAAGTGGAGGATTAGCTGCGGCGCATGCAATTCATAATGGTTTTACTGCATTGACAGGCGACATTCATCATTTAACACATGGTGAAAAAGTAGCTTATGGAACTTTAGTACAACTATTATTGGAAAATAGACCTAAAGAAGAACTTGATAAGTATATTGAGTTTTACAAAAAAATTGGTATGCCAACAACTCTAAAAGAAATGCATTTGGATCAAGTTGGATATGATGATTTAATAAAAGTTGGTAAACAAGCAACTATGGAGGGTGAGACAATTCATCAGATGCCGTTTAAGATTTCGCCCTCAGATGTTGCTCAAGCTATTATCGCTGTAGATGCCTATGTAAATTCAAAATAAACAATAAGGACTACTGTTTTCCAAATGGTAGTCTTTTATTGATCCCTGTATTGAATTCTATAGAAGATTGAAATAGGATGAGAACAAATCGATTGGGAAAGTAAAATTAATTTCTATAAATGTTTTAGCAATTGTTTCGTACTATTTCAGATTCAGTCTACTATACGTTCTTCATAAATCAAAAAGCGACATAGGTAGTCGGCTATTTATTGTGAATACATTAATTAGCATTCCAGTTTTATCTTCGGTCTAAAATAAGTATTTTGTGCTATACGAGATAAGCTTCTTGACTTACTCCTTGATTTACTGCATAACAATGGGATAAAAAGTGGGAGATAGAGCAATTCATAGTCATCAAAATTAATGAGATACAGTATACAGTTTTTCCTTTAAACACATTTCAAATTCCCTCAAAAATGGTATAATAGTAACATCACAAAATTGGAGAGAGACCATGAGTTTTTACAATCATAAAGAAATTGAGCCTAAGTGGCAGGGCTACTGGGCAGAACATCATACATTTAAGACAGGAACAGATGCATCAAAACCTAAGTTTTATGCGCTTGATATGTTCCCTTATCCGTCTGGAGCTGGTCTGCACGTAGGACACCCAGAAGGTTATACTGCAACCGATATCCTCAGTCGTTACAAACGTGCGCAAGGCTACAATGTCCTTCACCCAATGGGTTGGGATGCTTTTGGTTTGCCTGCAGAGCAATACGCTATGGATACTGGTAATGACCCAGCAGAATTTACAGCGGAAAACATTGCCAACTTCAAACGTCAAATCAATGCGCTTGGATTTTCTTATGACTGGGATCGTGAAGTCAACACAACAGATCCAAACTACTACAAGTGGACTCAATGGATTTTCACCAAGCTTTACGAAAAAGGCTTGGCCTATGAAGCTGAAGTGCCAGTAAACTGGGTTGAGGAATTGGGAACTGCCATTGCCAATGAAGAAGTGCTTCCTGACGGAACTTCTGAACGTGGAGGCTATCCAGTTGTCCGCAAACCAATGCGCCAATGGATGCTCAAAATCACGGCTTACGCAGAGCGCTTGCTCAATGACTTAGATGAACTAGATTGGTCAGAGTCTATCAAGGATATGCAACGCAACTGGATTGGTAAATCAACTGGTGCCAATGTAACTTTCAAAGTAAAAGGAACAGACAAGGAATTTACAGTCTTTACTACTCGTCCGGACACACTTTTCGGTGCGACTTTCACTGTTTTGGCTCCTGAACATGAATTAGTAGATGCCATCACAAGCACAGAGCAAGCAGAAGCAGTAGCAGACTACAAACACCAAGCCAGCCTTAAGTCAGACTTGGCTCGTACCGACCTTGCCAAAGAAAAAACTGGTGTATGGACTGGTGCTTATGCCATCAATCCTGTCAATGGTAAGGAAATTCCAATCTGGATTGCGGATTACGTTCTTGCTAGCTATGGTACAGGTGCGGTAATGGCTGTGCCTGCCCACGATCAACGTGACTGGGAATTTGCCAAACAATTTGACCTTCCAATCGTCGAAGTACTTGAAGGTGGAAATGTTGAAGAAGCTGCCTACACAGAAGATGGCCTTCACGTTAATTCAGACTTCCTAGATGGACTCAACAAAGAAGACGCTATTGCCAAGATTGTGGCTTGGTTGGAAGAAAAAGGCTGTGGACAAGAGAAGGTAACCTACCGTCTCCGCGACTGGCTCTTTAGCCGTCAACGTTACTGGGGTGAGCCAATCCCAATCATTCATTGGGAAGATGGAACTTCAACAGCTGTCCCTGAAAGTGAATTGCCACTTGTCTTGCCTGTAACTAAGGATATCCGTCCCTCAGGTACTGGTGAAAGTCCACTAGCTAACTTGACAGACTGGCTTGAAGTGACTCGTGAAGATGGTGTCAAAGGTCGTCGTGAAACAAATACTATGCCACAATGGGCAGGTTCAAGCTGGTACTACCTCCGCTATATTGACCCACACAATACTGAGAAATTGGCTGACGAGGATCTGCTCAAACAATGGTTGCCAGTAGATATCTACGTGGGTGGTGCGGAACATGCTGTACTTCACTTGCTTTACGCTCGTTTCTGGCATAAATTCCTCTATGACCTCGGTGTTGTTCCAACTAAGGAACCATTCCAAAAACTCTTTAACCAAGGAATGATTTTGGGAACAAGCTATCGTGACCACCGTGGGGCTCTTGTGGCGACTGACAAGGTTGAAAAACGTGATGGTTCTTTCTTCCATGTGGAAACAGGGGAAGAGTTGGAGCAAGCGCCAGCCAAGATGTCTAAATCGCTCAAGAACGTTGTCAACCCAGACGATGTGGTGGAACAATACGGTGCTGATACCCTTCGTGTCTATGAAATGTTCATGGGACCACTCGATGCTTCGATTGCTTGGTCAGAAGAAGGTCTGGAAGGAAGTCGTAAGTTCCTTGACCGTGTTTACCGTTTGATTAGAAGTAAGGAAATTGTTGCGGAAAACAATGGCGCTCTTGACAAGGTTTACAACGAAACTGTTAAAGCTGTCACAGAGCAAATTGATTCCCTCAAATTCAACACAGCCATTGCCCAACTTATGGTCTTTGTCAATGCGGCTAACAAGGAAGACAAGCTCTATGTTGACTATGCCAAAGGATTTATCCAATTGATTGCCCCATTTGCACCTCACTTGGCAGAAGAACTCTGGCAAACTGTTGCTGCAACAGGTGAGTCAATCTCTTACGTGACTTGGCCAACATGGGACGAAAGTAAACTGGTTGAAGACGAAATCGAAATCGTTGTCCAAATCAAAGGTAAAGTCCGTGCCAAACTCATGGTCGCTAAAGACCTATCACGTGAAGAATTGCAAGAAATTGCTCTAGCGGATGAAAAAGTCAAAGCAGAAATTGACGGTAAGGAAATCGTGAAAGTGATTAGTGTACCAAATAAATTGGTTAATATTGTTGTAAAATAACCAATTTATTTGCTGATTTCCAACCTCAAACAGTTTCCCAAACTGTTTGAGCCAACTAAACTCGTTAATATCGTTGTGAAATAAGGTAGGAATCCTTCAGAGTAGAATCTGGAGGATTTTTTGAATCTTCTTATGAAAGTATGGTATACTATGGGCAACTATAAAGTTTGAAAAGTGAAAAAAGGAGAAAGCTATGCCAGTAAATGAATATGGTCAAATGATTGGGGAGTCAATGGAAGGTTATACACCAGGTGAACTGCCTTCTATTGATTTCTTAGAAGGGCGTTATGCTAGGATAGAGGCTCTTTCAGTGGAAAAGCATGCGGAGGATTTGCTAGCTGTTTATGGGCCTGATACGCCTCAGGAGATGTGGACCTACCTTTTTCAGGAGCCAGTAGCAGAGATGGGGGAGCTGGTTAGCCTTTTACATCAGATGTTGGCTCGTAAGGACCGTTTTTACTATGCAATCATAGACAAGGCGACTGGTAAGGCTTTGGGATCTTTTTCTCTCATGCGCATTGACCAGAATAACCGAGTAATAGAAGTCGGAGCAGTCACTTTTTCTCCAGATCTAAGGGGTACACGGATAGGAACTGAAGCTCAGTATCTCCTAGCTCGCTATGTTTTTGAGGAGCTAAACTATCGTCGCTACGAGTGGAAATGCGATGCCTTAAATCTGCCATCCAGACGAGCTGCGGAGCGTTTGAGCTTTATTTATGAAGGAACCTTCCGTCAGGCAGTGGTTTATAAGGGACGTACGAGAGATACGGATTGGTTGTCTATGATTGATAAGGACTGGCCTCAAGTCAAAGATCGTTTGGAAACATGGTTGCGTCCTGAAAATTTTGATAAAAATGGACAGCAGTACAAGAGCTTGAGAGAACTTTAAGAGGTGTTGAGATGATTACTATTAAAAAGCAAGAAATTGTCAAGCTAGAGGATGTTTTACATCTCTATCAGGCTGTCGGTTGGACAAATTATACCCATCAACCAGAGATGCTGGAGCAGGCCTTATCTCATTCATTAGTAATTTATCTGGCACTTGATGGTGATGCTGTGGTGGGCTTGATTCGTTTGGTTGGAGATGGATTCTCATCAGTATTGGTTCAGGATTTAATCGTTTTACCAATCTATCAGCGTCAAGGAATTGGTAGTGCCTTGATGAAAGAGGCTTTAGAGGATTACAAAGATGCCTATCAAGTCCAGCTGGTGACAGAAGAGACAGAAAGAACCTTGGGCTTCTATCGTTCTATGGGCTTTGAAATCTTATCCACCTATAATTGTATAGGGATGACTTGGATGAATCGTAAAAAATAACAAAACTTGTTTTTTCTTAAGCAAAATTTAAGGATGGTCTAGTATTATATAGTCATTAAATAAAGACCTCCTAACTTTATTTAATAAAATCCTAAACTTTTTTCATCACAATCTCCTAATGAAGCCACCCAATCAGGTGGCTTTTTTGCGTGGTGAGGTGCTGGTGATAGAAATTTTTTGCAAAATAGTAAAATTTTAGAAAAGTTAAGCTAGTTTTAAGTTTCGTCTTGTATCATGTAGTTATTAAATAAAGACCTCCTAACTTTATTTAATAAAATCCTAAACTTTTCTTTTTCATAATAATCTCCCTTAACTCCACCCAATCAGGTGGAGTTTTTTAGCTCTATTTCAGGCTTTTGGGGACTATTCTAAAAATAATTTTTCGATATTTTTCGGTATTTTTCGGATTTTGGTCGGGGAATTGGCGGGGACTTTTTTAGCGAATATAACTAAGAAATAGGTCTGTGGTCGCTTCAGCTAGTTCAAACTCAATTTGATTGTAAGTGACTGTTAATTGAAGAACTGGAACTACTGTAATAATGATTTTGCTTGTCTAGTAGTGGCGTATTAAATGAGAAGTGACATGTAAGATTGTCTCTTCGTTTACGAAATCAAAATTTCTATGAAATTGATAGAATCCCTAACGTTCTCTTAATCTTAACCGTCTTGTCGTACAGCGGTTGAAGAAAATGTAAACCTTTGACAAAATTCGTGAACTATGGGATAATAAAAAGGAATTGAGTACTAGTTCTATATCATAGGTTAGAAAAGACCCCAAGCTCACGACCAAATAAGCTTGAGGTCTTTTTTGACACTATTTGTCCTTGTTTAGCCATTTATCGACTATACGAAGAACGACACCGACCACAATTGGTCCGATGATAGTTTTGAGTACTAATTCCATCATGGGCTATCTCACCTCCTTTCGTAGGCGGTGTAGCAGTGTCGTAGAATATTATACCACATAAGTGCTAAACTTAGGAGTCACCCAATCAGGTGGCTTTTTTGTTTGTGGCTTGGTTTTTTGATATAATAGAGCCATGAGTAGAATTTTAGATAATGAGATAATGGGGGATGAGGAGTTAGTAGAACGCACGCTCCGTCCTCAGTATTTACGTGAATATATCGGACAGGATAAGGTCAAGGACCAGCTACAAATCTTTATTGAAGCTGCCAAAATGCGGGATGAAGCGCTGGATCATGTGCTCTTATTTGGGCCTCCAGGTCTCGGGAAAACGACCATGGCCTTTGTTATTGCCAACGAACTGGGAGTCAATCTTAAGCAGACGTCGGGTCCAGTCATTGAAAAAGCCGGAGATCTGGTAGCTATTTTGAATGAGTTAGAGCCTGGGGATGTACTTTTTATTGATGAGATCCATCGTTTGCCAATGTCAGTGGAAGAGGTGCTTTATAGTGCTATGGAGGACTTCTACATAGATATTATGATTGGGGCTGGTGAGGGTAGTCGTAGTGTTCATTTGGAGTTACCACCTTTTACCTTGATTGGTGCGACGACTCGGGCTGGTATGCTCTCCAATCCGCTACGGGCACGTTTTGGGATTACAGGCCATATGGAGTATTATGCCCATGCTGACTTGACAGAAATTGTCGAGCGGACGGCAGATATTTTTGAGATGGAAATCACTCATGAGGCAGCATCTGAGTTGGCTCTACGTAGTCGTGGGACCCCTCGTATTGCCAATCGTCTCCTCAAGCGCGTGCGCGATTTTGCCCAGATAATGGGGAATGGGGTAATTGATGATATTATTACCGATAAGGCTTTGACTATGCTGGATGTTGACCATGAAGGTTTGGACTATGTGGATCAAAAAATCCTTCGTACCATGATTGAGATGTACAGTGGAGGACCTGTTGGTCTAGGAACTCTTTCTGTGAATATCGCCGAAGAGCGTGAGACAGTTGAAGATATGTATGAGCCTTACTTGATTCAAAAAGGTTTTATCATGCGGACACGGTCTGGACGGGTGGCGACTGCTAAGGCATATGAGCACTTAGGTTATGAATACAGTGAAAAATAAGCAAGAAATCTTAGAGGCTTTTAGAGAAAATCCAGATATGATGGCCATTCTGACGATCATCCGAGACCTTGGTCTGAAAGACTCGTGGTTGGCAGCAGGTTCTGTCAGAAATTTCATTTGGAATCTTTTGTCAGACAAATCCCCTTTTGATCATGAAACAGATATAGATGTGATTTTCTTTGATCCAGATTTTTCTTATGAGGAAACCTTATTACTGGAGAAAAAGCTGCGAGAGGATTTTCCTCAGTACCAGTGGGAATTGAAAAATCAGGTCTATATGCATCAGCACAGTCCTCACACTGCTTCCTATACCAGTTCTCGTGATGCTATGAGTAAGTATCCAGAACGGTGTACGACAGTTGGACTGCGCTTGAATGAAGAATCAGATTTTGAACTCTATGCACCTTATGGTTTGGAGGATATTTTGAATTTTCAAGTTCGTCCAACTCCTCATTTCTTAGAAAATGAAGACCGAATGGAACTCTATCAAACACGTTTATCCAAGAAAAATTGGCAGGAGAAATGGAAAAATTTGATTTTTAAAAATACTTAAGGAAACTTTAAGCTAGGGAGTGTACACTAAGTTCATAAGTTAAGAAGACCTTAACTTAAACTCCTAAAACTTTTTCATAATAATCTCCCTATAAAAATAAAGTCGCCCAATCAGGCGGCTTATTTTTTTGAAAAATGGGCTTGGTGCCTGAGAATAAATAGCTTAGTGATAGAAGAAAATGGGGAAATATGGTATAATAAAACGATAGATTTTTGAATAGGAATAAGATCATGTTTGGATTTTTTAAGAAAGATAAGGCTGTGGAAGTAGAGGTTCCGACACAGGTTCCTGCTCATATCGGCATCATCATGGATGGCAATGGCCGTTGGGCTAAAAAACGTATGCAACCGCGAGTTTTTGGACATAAGGCGGGCATGGAAGCATTGCAAACCGTGACCAAGGCAGCCAACAAACTGGGCGTCAAGGTTATTACGGTCTATGCTTTTTCTACGGAAAACTGGACCCGTCCAGATCAGGAAGTCAAGTTTATCATGAACTTGCCAGTAGAGTTTTATGATAATTATGTCCCGGAACTACATGCGAATAATGTTAAGATTCAAATGATTGGGGAGACAGACCGCCTGCCTAAGCAAACCTTTGAAGCTTTAACCAAGGCTGAGGAATTGACTAAGAACAACACAGGATTGATTCTTAATTTTGCTCTTAACTATGGTGGACGTGCTGAGATTACACAGGCGCTTAAGTTGATTTCCCAGGATGTTTTAGATGCCAAAATCAATCCAGGTGACATCACAGAGGAATTGATTGGTAACTATCTCTTTACCCAGCATTTGCCTAAGGACTTACGAGACCCAGACTTGATTATCCGTACTAGTGGAGAATTGCGTTTGAGCAATTTCCTTCCATGGCAGGGAGCCTATAGTGAGCTTTATTTTACGGACACCTTATGGCCTGATTTTGACGAAGCGGCCTTGCAGGAAGCTATTCTTGCCTATAATCGTCGTCATCGCCGATTTGGAGGAGTTTAGGAGGAAATATGACCCAGGATTTACAGAAAAGAACCTTGTTTGCAGGGATTGCCCTGGCTATTTTCCTACCAATTTTAATGATTGGGGGCCTCTTGCTTCAGATAGCAATCGGAATCATAGCCATGCTAGCCATGCATGAACTTTTGAAGATGAGAGGTCTAGAGACCATGACGATGGAGGGCCTCTTGACCCTCTTTGCAACCTTTGCATTGACCATTCCCTTGGAGAATTACCTGACTTTTTTGCCAGTTGATGGGAATGTGGTTGCCTATAGTGTTTTGATTTCAATCATGTTAGGAACGACCGTTTTTAGCAAGTCTTATACGATTGAGGATGCGGTTTTCCCTCTTGCTATGAGCTTCTACGTGGGCTTTGGATTTAATGCTTTACTAGATGCTCGTGTTGCAGGTTTGGACAAGGCTCTCTTAGCCTTGTGTATCGTCTGGGCGACAGACAGTGGTGCCTATCTTGTTGGGATGAACTATGGGAAACGAAAGTTAGCACCAAGGGTATCGCCTAATAAAACCCTTGAGGGTGCCTTGGGTGGTATTTTAGGAGCAATTTTAGTAACCATTATCTTTATGATAGTTGACAGTACAGTTGCTCTTCCATATGGAATTTACAAGATGTCAGTCTTTGCTATTTTCTTTAGCATTGCTGGACAATTTGGTGATTTACTAGAAAGTTCGATCAAACGTCATTTTGGTGTTAAGGATTCTGGGAAATTTATCCCTGGACATGGTGGTGTTTTGGATCGTTTCGATAGTATGTTGCTTGTATTTCCAATCATGCACTTATTTGGACTCTTTTAATCAAAAGACGGAGGAAACGCTATGCTCGGAATTTTAACCTTTATTCTGGTTTTCGGGATTATTGTAGTGGTGCACGAGTTCGGGCACTTCTACTTTGCCAAGAAATCAGGGATTTTAGTACGTGAATTTGCCATCGGTATGGGACCTAAAATTTTTGCTCACATTGGCAAGGATGGAACGGCCTATACCATTCGAATCTTGCCTCTGGGTGGCTATGTCCGCATGGCCGGTTGGGGTGATGATACAACTGAAATCAAGACAGGAACGCCTGTTAGTTTGACACTTGCTGATGATGGTAAGGTTAAACGCATCAATCTCTCAGGTAAAAAATTGGATCAAACAGCCCTCCCTATGCAGGTGACCCAGTTTGATTTTGAAGACAAGCTCTTTATCAAAGGATTGGTTCTGGAAGAAGAAAAAACATTTGCAGTGGATCACGATGCAACGGTTGTGGAAGCAGATGGTACTGAGGTTCGGATTGCACCTTTAGATGTTCAATATCAAAATGCGACTATCTGGGGCAAACTGATTACCAATTTTGCAGGCCCTATGAACAATTTTATCTTAGGTGTCGTTGTTTTTTGGGTTTTAATCTTTATGCAGGGTGGTGTCAGAGATGTTGATACCAATCAGTTCCATATCATGCCCCAAGGTGCCTTGGCCAAGGTAGGAGTACCAGAAACGGCACAAATTACCAAGATTGGCTCACATGAGGTTAGCAACTGGGAAAGCTTGATCCAAGCTGTGGAAACAGAAACCAAAGATAAGACGGCACCGACTTTGGATGTGACTATTTCTGAAAAGGGGAGTGACAAACAAGTCACTGTTACACCCGAAGATAGTCAAGGTCGTTACCTTCTAGGTGTTCAACCGGGGGTTAAGTCAGATTTTCTATCCATGTTTGTAGGTGGTTTTACAACTGCTGCTGACTCAGCTCTCCGAATTCTCTCAGCTCTGAAAAATCTGATTTTCCAACCGGATTTGAACAAGTTGGGTGGACCTGTTGCTATCTTTAAGGCAAGTAGTGATGCTGCTAAAAATGGAATTGAAAATATCTTGTACTTCTTGGCAATGATTTCCATCAATATTGGGATTTTTAATCTTATTCCGATTCCAGCCTTGGATGGTGGTAAGATTGTGCTCAATATCCTAGAAGCCATCCGCCGCAAACCATTGAAACAAGAAATTGAAACCTATGTCACCTTGGCCGGAGTGGTCATCATGGTTGTCTTGATGATTGCTGTGACTTGGAATGACATTATGCGACTCTTTTTTAGATAATCGAGGAATATTATGAAACAAAGTAAAATGCCTATCCCAACGCTTCGCGAAATGCCAAGCGATGCTCAAGTTATCAGCCATGCTCTTATGTTGCGTGCTGGTTATGTTCGCCAAGTTTCAGCAGGTGTTTATTCTTATCTACCACTTGCCAACCGTGTGATTGAAAAAGCTAAAAACATCATGCGCCAAGAATTCGAAAAGATTGGTGCTGTTGAGATGTTGGCTCCAGCCCTTCTTAGTGCAGAATTGTGGCGTGAATCAGGTCGTTACGAAACCTATGGTGAAGACCTTTACAAACTAAAAAACCGTGAAAAATCAGACTTTATCTTAGGTCCAACTCACGAGGAAACCTTTACAGCTATTGTCCGTGATTCTGTTAAATCTTACAAGCAATTGCCACTCAACCTTTATCAAATTCAGCCCAAGTATCGTGATGAAAAACGCCCACGTAATGGACTTCTTCGTACACGTGAGTTTATCATGAAGGATGCTTATAGTTTCCACGCTAACTATGATAGTTTGGATAGTGTTTATGATGAGTACAAAGCAGCCTATGAGCGTATTTTCACTCGTAGTGGTTTAGACTTCAAGGCTATTATTGGTGACGGTGGAGCCATGGGTGGTAAGGATAGCCAAGAATTTATGGCCATTACATCTGCTCGTACAGACCTTGACCGCTGGGTTGTCTTGGACAAGTCAGTTGCCTCATTTGACGAAATTCCTGCAGAAGTGCAAGAAGAAATCAAGGCAGAATTGCTCAAATGGATAGTCTCTGGTGAAGATACCATTGCTTACTCAAGTGAGTCTAGCTATGCAGCTAACTTAGAAATGGCAACAAACGAGTACAAACCAAGCAACCGTGTTGTCGCTGAAGAAGAAGTTATTCGTGTTGCAACGCCAGATGTTAAATCAATTGATGAAGTTGCAGCTTTCCTCAATGTTCCAGAAGAACAAACGATTAAAACCCTCTTCTACATTGCAGATGGTGAGCTTGTTGCAGCCCTTCTAGTTGGAAATGACCAACTCAACGAAGTCAAGTTGAAAAACCACTTAGGAGCAGATTTCTTTGACGTTGCTAGCGAAGAAGAAGTGGCGAATGTTGTTCAAGCAGGATTTGGTTCACTTGGACCAGTTGGTTTGCCAGAGAATATTAAAATTATTGCAGATCGTAAGGTGCAAGATGTTCGCAATGCAGTTGTCGGTGCTAACGAAGATGGCTACCACTTGACTGGTGTGAACCCAGGCCGTGATTTTACTGCAGAATATGTGGATATCCGTGAAGTTCGTGAGGGTGAAATTTCCCCAGATGGACAAGGTGTCCTTAACTTTGCGCGTGGTATTGAGATTGGTCATATTTTCAAACTCGGAACTCGCTACTCAGCAAGCATGGGAGCAGATGTCTTGGATGAAAATGGTCGTGCTGTGCCAATCATCATGGGATGTTACGGTATCGGTGTCAGCCGTCTTCTTTCAGCAGTGATGGAGCAACACGCTCGCCTCTTTGTTAACAAAACGCCAAAAGGTGAATACCGTTACGCTTGGGGAATCAATTTCCCTAAAGAATTGGCACCATTTGATGTGCATTTGATTACTGTCAATGTCAAGGATGAAGAAGCGCAAGCCTTGATAGAAAAACTTGAAGCAAGCTTGATGGGAGATGGTTATGAAGTCTTGACAGATGACCGTAACGAACGTGTCGGTGTTAAATTTAGCGATAGTGACTTGATTGGTCTTCCAATCCGTATCACTGTTGGTAAAAAAGCGGCCGATGGCATTGTAGAAGTTAAGATCAAGGCAACTGGTGACACCATTGAGGTTCATGCAGATAACGTGCTTGAAACGCTTGAAATCCTAAGCAAGAAATAAAAACTATAATCAGAAGAAAAACAAGGAAAAAATGTAACTAGTTTTTACCTTGTTTTTTCTGTATAATGGGAGAAATGAGTAGATAAAGAGGTAAATGTATGCTAAGATTTCCAAAGGATTTTGTCTGGGGATCCTCTACTTCTGGACCGCAGACAGAAGGACGTGTAGCTGGTGACGGCAAGGGAGACAATCTCTGGGATTACTGGTTCCAAGTGGAGCCAAATCGTTACTATAATGGGATTGGTTCAGATAAGACATCGACTTTTTATGAAAATTGGGAGCGGGATATTGAGCTTTTGTTAGAGACTGGTCACACAGCCTTTCGGACTTCTATTCAGTGGTCACGGATTTTTCCACAAGGCTGTGGAAAAGTCAACCCTCAAGGTGTGGATTTTTATCGTAAGGTCTTTGAGGCTATTAAGGCTAAAGGAATTCGTCTGTTAGTCAATCTCTATCATTTTGATTTACCTTTTGCCCTTCAAGAGGATGGTGATGGTTGGGAAAATAAGGCGACAGTCTCAGCCTATGAAGACTATGCTCGTTTTTGTTTTGAGACTTATGGAGATTTAGTGGATCAATGGATTACCTTTAACGAGCCCATCGTTCCTGTAGAATTTGGTTATTTTTATGATGCCCATTATCCACATAAGGTGGATGCAGAGGCAGCTGTTAAGGTAGCCTATCATACACAATTGGCCAGCAGCCGGGCTGTTAAGGCTTGCCATGAACTTTTGCCTGATTCCAAGATTGGGATTGTCCTCAACTTGACACCGGCTTATCCACGTAGCCAGCATCCTGCTGATGTCAAGGCAGCTCGTATTGCGGCCCTTTTTCAGGCCCAATCTTTCTTAGATCCATCTGTCTTGGGGACTTATCCACAGGAGTTGGTAGAAATCTTGCATGAACACGGTCTTTTACCTGATGCTACAGAGGAAGAGTTGGAACTCATTCGTGATAATACGGTGGACATCCTTGGTGTGAACTACTATCAACCTTTGCGTGTTATGGCTCCTCGATTTGCTAAGCATCCAGATAGTCCACTCTTACCAGAACATTTTTACGAGCCTTATGTGATGCCTGGACGTAAAATCAATTCTCACCGTGGTTGGGAGATTTATGAGCAAGGAATTTATGACATCGCCCAAAATATCAAGGAAAATTATGGCAATATTGAGTGGATGTTGACTGAGAATGGTATGGGTGTTGAAGGAGAAGAAAAATTCCGTCAAGATGGAATGATTCAAGATGATTACCGTATTGACTTTGTAAAAGGTCATCTTCGTGAACTTCACCGTGCCATTGAAGATGGTGCCAACTGTAAGGGCTACTTGATTTGGACCTTTATTGACTGCTGGTCATGGCTCAACAGCTATAAAAATCGCTATGGTTTGGTCGAATTAGACTTGGAAACGCAAGAACGTCGTCTGAAGAAATCAGGCCACTGGTTCAAAGAATTAAGCGATAATAATGGATTTTAAAAAGGACTCTGACTGATTATCCCAATCGGTCAGAGTTTTTTGCTTACAGGAGCTTAATTTGAACTATACCAATTTTTACTCTTGACAAGTGAAAGAAACAAGTATATACTGTTTTTGCTGATTCTATAAAAGATGAATTAGACTATACCAATTTTAAGGAGAAAGCACAGCTTGCCTGTGTCGTATATACTATGTGTGGAATTGTTGGTGTTGTTGGAAACACAAATGCAACTGATATTTTGATTCAAGGGCTTGAAAAGCTTGAATACCGTGGCTATGATTCTGCGGGAATTTTTGTCCTAGATGGTACTGATAACCATTTGGTGAAGGCTGTTGGTCGTATCGCAGAATTGTCTGCTAAGACAGCTGGTGTTGAGGGAACAACTGGTATCGGACATACTCGTTGGGCAACTCATGGGAAACCAACGGAAGACAATGCTCACCCACACCGCTCTGAGACAGAACGTTTTGTCTTGGTTCACAATGGGGTGATTGAAAACTACCTTGAAATTAAAGAAGAATACCTTGCTGGGCACCACTTCAAAGGGCAAACAGATACGGAAATCGCCGTACATTTGATTGGAAAATTTGCGGAAGAAGACGGTCTCTCAGTTCTTGAAGCCTTTAAAAAAGCTCTTCATATTATCCGTGGTTCATATGCCTTTGCCTTGATTGACTCTGAAAATCCAGATGTCATCTATGTAGCGAAAAACAAATCTCCACTTTTGATTGGTCTTGGGGAAGGCTACAATATGGTCTGCTCAGATGCTATGGCTATGATTCGTGAAACCAACCAATACATGGAAATTCATGACCAAGAGTTGGTAATCGTCAAGGCTGATAGCGTGGAAGTTCAAGACTATGATGGTAACAGTCGTGAACGTGCTAGCTATACTGCGGAACTTGACTTGTCAGATATCGGTAAGGGAACTTATCCTTACTACATGCTTAAGGAAATTGATGAGCAACCAACTGTTATGCGTAAACTCATTCAAGCCTACACGGATGATGCTGGTCAAGTAGTGGTTGATCCTGCTATCATTAAGGCTGTTCAAGACGCAGACCGCATCTACATCCTTGCAGCTGGAACATCTTACCATGCAGGATTTGCTTCTAAGAAAATGTTGGAAGAATTGACAGATACACCAGTTGAACTTGGCATCTCATCTGAGTGGGGCTACGGTATGCCACTTCTCAGCAAGAAACCACTCTTCATCTTTATCAGCCAATCTGGTGAAACAGCGGATAGTCGTCAAGTTTTGGTCAAGGCTAATGAAATGGGAATTCCAAGCTTAACAGTGACAAATGTTCCAGGCTCAACCCTCTCACGTGAAGCCAACTATACCATGCTCCTTCACGCAGGTCCTGAAATTGCCGTGGCATCAACTAAAGCCTATACAGCGCAAATCGCAGCCCTTGCCTTCCTTGCAAAAGCAGTCGGAGAAGCAAATGGTAATGCTAAAGCGCAAGCCTTTGACCTGATTCATGAATTGTCAATCGTAGCTCAGTCTATCGAATCAACTCTTTCAGAGAAAGAAACCATTGAAGCCAAGGTTCGTGAACTTCTTGAAACAACTCGTAACGCCTTTTACATCGGACGTGGTCAAGATTACTACGTAGCCATGGAAGCAAGTCTCAAACTCAAAGAGATTTCTTATATCCAGTGTGAAGGCTTTGCTGCAGGAGAACTCAAGCACGGAACCATTGCCTTGATTGAAGAAGGAACGCCTGTTTTGGCTCTCTTGTCAGATCCAGTTCTTGCCAATCATACTCGTGGAAATATCCAAGAGGTCGCAGCCCGTGGTGCCAAAGTCCTCACTATCGCAGAAGAGAATGTAGCCAAAGATACCGACGATATCGTCCTTACGACCGTACATCCATACCTCTCACCAATTTCAATGGTCGTACCAACGCAATTAGTCGCTTACTTTGCAACCCTCCACCGTGGCCTCGATGTGGACAAACCACGTAACCTTGCCAAGTCAGTAACGGTAGAATAAGCTAAAAAAGTCTAGTTATCTAGGCTTTTTCTTGTGAGCAAATTGGTTGCTTGTACTCAAGATTCGTGTTAGAATAATTTTTCAAATTGAAGGACAGAGATAGACAAGGAGAATCACAATGGTAGAATTGGGAATTTCAACATTTGGGAAATAACGGAGCTTGAAGGGACTGGACAAACTTACAGTCATGCTGAACGCATTCGCCAGTTGGTGGCAGAGATTGAGCTGGCTGACAAGGTTGGTTTGGACGTATATGGGATTGGCGAGCACCATCGGGCGGATTTTGCAGTATCAGCCCCAGAGATTGTCCTGGCCGCTGGGGCAGTCAATACCAAGAAAATCCGTTTGACCAGTGCAGTCAGCATTCTGTCAAGCATGGACCCGATTCGTTTGTTCCAACAGTATGCCACTATCGATGCTTTGTCAAATGGACGAGCGGAGATTATGGCTGGAAGGGGATCTTTCACGGAATCTTTCCCTCTGTTTGGTTATGACTTGAAAGACTACGACTCTCTTTTTGATGAGAAATTAGACTTGCTTCAGTTAGTCAATGAAAAGACCAAGTTAGACTGGCAAGGTCGATTGACTCAAACGATTGCTGGTAAAGAAGTTTATCCTCGTCCAGTTCAGGACAAATTGCCCTTGTGGATAGCTACAGGTGGTCATGTCGAATCAACAGTGAAGATTGCTCAGGCTGGTCTACCGATTGTATATGCTATTATTGGTGGTAATCCACGTTATTTTAAAAAGTTGATTCAGGCTTATCGTGAGATTGGAAGCGAAGCGGGCCATGCTGACAAAGACTTGAAAGTGGGAGCCCATTCTTGGGGGTGGATTGCGGAAGATGGTGAGCAGGCGGTGAAAGATTATTTCCATCCGACTAAGCAAGTGGTGGATGCTATTTCCAAAGACCGTCCGCACTGGCAGGAATTGCGTTATGAGCAATATTTGGAGCAGGTAGGGCCAAATGGCGCCATGTTTGTTGGCAATCCAGATCAGGTGGCCGAAAAATTGATTCGCATGATAGAGGATTTAGGATTGGACCGCTTCATGCTTCATCTACCGCTTGGTTCTATGCCTCATGACCAGGTTCTGAGAGCTATTGAACTCTTCGGAACACAAGTTGCACCCAAAGTACGAGCTTATTTTGCTATGAAAGAGGCTTAATAAAAAATCCTAATCAAGTTTATTAGGACAACAAATATTGTACAAAAATTAATCCCCCGAGCTATAATGCTTGGGGGATTTTTCTATAGGAGGGCTAGTTTAGTTCTCTTTTTTATTTTTTAGTAAGAAACCGAGACCAAGGAGCGCAAGGAGGCTGATTCCTGCAAATAGGAGTTTGTTTTCGTTTTTGATTCCTGTATTTGGAAGTTCAGCTTGTTTATCTGGGGTTGCAGGTATATTTTCCTTGCTAGAGTTTTCTACCGATTCGTTTCGAACCGCTTCTTTTACAGATGATGCTTGTGCTTCTTGTGCTGGTTGTTCAGCTTGTGAATCAGCTGTAGCTTGGCCAGGTTTATTTTCCGCATCAGCTACTTTGGCATCTGGTTTAGTAGAATCAGGTCTAGCTTCTGGAGCTGGGTCTTGATGTTCAGGCTTGGAAGGGGTTGAGTCTGGTTTCTCTTCTGCAGTTGACTCATGGCTAGTTCCATTTTGAGAGACTCGAAGAACAGTAGCTGTAAGGGCATTCAATTTCAAGCCTTTTTCAGTCCATTCAAGTCCTTTCGGGTTGGCAATTCCGACTGGTCCTGCTTGGTTTTCATCTGCCAAAACTTCCGCATTTCTTAGATGTGCAAAGGCAGTTCCCAAATTAAATTCGCGAGCTTTTTCATCCGCATTGACAAAGACTGCGTAGATATCGCCGTTTGGAGCAGTGATTTGGTAGCCAATCACTACATCCTCTTTTTCCACACCATTTTGGCCTGGGACAGTGATGAGGTGGACACGGTCTTTGATATCTTGGAGACTCTTAAGTCGGAAGGCATCTGTAGATTGACGAAGGGCAATCAAACCTTTCATATAGTCACGGCTCTTGACATTTTCAGGATAAGCTTTACCATCTGTAGCCTTAGTCCAGTCAAACTTGTTGACTGCATCACTAGAATCGTAAGAGTCATGGATGAAGTAAGGATAGTCAAATGGGTTGCCGTCCTTATCACGCAACAAGTGAGATTTGTTTGGAACCTTATCCTCTGCTACAGGAGTTCTGTAGGCTGGGTCACGGAATTGTTTGGTACGTCCATATTCCTGGCCAGAGTGGATAAACGGAGTTCCTTGAGCTGTCAAGACCATGAGATTTCCAAGTCTCAAACGACGGTGGATTTCAGCATAGTTCTCAGCCTTGCTTGGGTCTTTTTTGATAGACTGGGCAATGATGTCAAAGAGGGTCAAGTTATCATGGGCTGCGATGTATTGGATGACATCTCCAGGGCTGTCAGCTTCAAAGTTAGTTGGCTGAGCAATGAGATTTTTAAAGATAGTGTTAACATCACGCTTGCCACCTGTGATAAAGGCAGGTTGACCTTCGTTTGGATAACCAGATTTGAGGTTGTTACGGATGTCATCTGAAAAGACAGCGACAGTATCGGTATGTTTCATCCAATCTTGGTCAGCAGCTTTAGTAGGCATGTTTTCATCACCGGCATAGGTTCTCCAACCTTCGCCTAACATGATTAGATTTGGATTGAGGGCGCGTGCAGCCTTGTAAGCTTCTTCGATAGAAGCGGCGTCATGGTCTCCCATCATATCGAAACGGAATCCATCCACTTTGTAGGTATCAACTAGGTATTTGATAGAGTCAACTAGGAGGCGTTTGGTCATATGGTGGGTTGTCCCCAAGCGTCCACCACCAAAGCTAGTTCGAGGTGTGCCATCGGCATCCATAAAGTGGTAGTAGTTTGGCTCTAGGTCTTCAAAGATATCGACTTTGGCTGTGTGGTTATAAACGACATCTAGGATAGCTCCCATACCACGTTTGTGGATTTCGTTGATGAGGTTTTTAAATTCTGCGATTCGTTTTTCTGGATTCTTAGGATTGCTTGAGTACATACCAGTCAAGGAGAAGTAGTTTTGAGGGTCATATCCCCAGTTGTAGTTGCTGTTGCTTGAAGCATAGTCAGACAAGCGTTCATGGTTTTTCAATTCATTGACAAAGTAGTAAGACAAGACTGGAAGGAGCTGGATATGGGTTACACCCAAGTCTTTGAGATAGTCTAGTTTTTCAATGAAGGCTTCAAAAGTCCCAAATGGTTTGGTCAAGTCTTTTGCAATGGCAGGATCTGAAGTGAAGTCACGCACATGAGCTTCGTAGATAACGGCGTCTTCACGAGTCTTGAAATTGTGAATCTTACCATAAGTCAAGTCTTGAGGTCCGAGTTTAGCTGGATCTACAAAGGCGGCTTTAGCCACTTTATGGGCATCGTCAATCTTGGCATCGTCGCTATTCCAAGCAGCAAGAGATTTAGCGTAAGGATCGAGTGCAAGAACAGTTTTACCTTGACGCTCGATTTGGTATTGATAATAGTAGCCAGTGAAATCTGTGATTCCGAGTTTGTTTGTGCTGTCTAGAGTTTGTTTCCAAGTTCCTCTTTCCCCTTTTTCGAGAGCGACAGTTCCAACTACTTTGTCAGGGTCATTCTTGTCGTAGACAACAACAGAAACCTTATCAGCACTTGGTGACCAAAGGGTCAAATCAACTTGTTTTCCTTCTTCTTTTAGGTCAGCTCCCAGTTTGCCATCATAGCTGTATGTCTCATCTTTCAGGCGCCAGCTTGTTTTGGTAGTGAATTGGTCGGAATTGTAGCTAACAGTATAAGGATGTTTTGTGTCAGAGAAATCTCCGCTGTAGGTCACTTTCTTACCAGCTTCATCGATTGCAACATCGGTAATAGTTACCTTGTTTCCTAGGTGATTAGTGATGTTGGAGTGTTTGAGGATATCTTCTTTTTTAGCACCGACAAGTGTTGAAAAGCTACTTTCAATGCTAGAAGTGCCTACGTGTTGGGCTCCTGTCATACGGATATCATGGACATAGTATGGATTTGTGTAAATCGATTCATCATCGTCTTTTAGGAAAATTTGGCTATGATTTTTCAAATCTGTGAACTTATAATTTTCTTTACGGATTTTCACGTCGTCTCCTTGTTTGCTCTCATCTAGTAATAAAAATCCAAATTCTCTTGCGGCTTCATTAAGAGGAATGTCGATATAGCGGCCATATTTGCCTGTAGCCGTAAAGTCTGTTCCGTCAGGCCATTGAGCGCTACTTGGATTTTTTACATCTCCCCAGTACCAGAGAGATTTCTTGTCATAGTTGCCATCTGTGCGGTAGTAGTTGACGCGAACAGTTCCTGCAGGCTGTGGCTCGTAAGAGAAAACCTTGTAATCTTGGTCTAACCAAGCCTCGTTCATTTTTGGAACTAGTTTTTCTACAGATTTATCGCCGGTTAGATTTTTTCCAGCTGTATTGTTGATGAGGAAGCTAATTTTCTTGGCTTGTTCTCCCTTTAATTTGACATCTAGGTAATAGCCGTAGTCATCTTTCTTGGCATCCTTGAAGGACAAAGCTCCGTTTGGCCAGTTTTCAGATGGTTTTTCAACATCGTCCCAAGTCCATAGTCCTTGAGCATCCTTGTTTTCTTCAGGAAGTTTTTTGACATGGATACGGAAGTAGTTATCTTCGATGGGCTCTTCTGCCTTAGTTTCAGTTGTTACTGGACTAGTAGAAGTAGTTGGCTCTGTTGCAGGTTTTTCTTCTGTTTTCTCTAGGGAAGCGTTTGCATTTCTAGGTGAAGAAATATCACTTTCGTTCTTACCAGAGCCAGCTGCTGTATCAGTAAGAGGTTGGGCAAGGGTGGTTGTATTTCTGTTGTTGGGTTCGTTAGTGGTTGGTGTACTTTCGTCGGATGAGATAGTTGGTGTAGCCATGGCAAGCAAGACAAGGCTTGCGCCGATAAGGACAGAACCAGTTCCATTTTTGAGGGAACGGATGCTGTAGACCATTTTTTTCTCAGTGTGAGATGGTGTTTTTCTCATAATGATTCTCCAATCAATAAATTTCTATATCAGTATAGCATGTAGTAAAACAATATGCAAGCGTTTTCTTTGATTTGTGAAAAAAATTCCTACTTTTGAGAAGTTTTCTGTACTATTTTATATATCAGTATAAATGACGGAGATAAAAATGTCACATAAGCCAAGCCGTATTATTAGGAAGATGATGTGTTCCCAGCTATTTTTATTCAGAAATTGATCTCTAACATTACCAATAAAAATGAAAAATATCTTGACAAGCAAGGGAAAATTTTGTTACAATAATAGACGGTACTTTTTACTTTTGGTCTCTCAAGAGTGTACAGGGACGTGCTGACAAATGTTGCAAAAGTACACACAGATGATATCTGTCACCAAGTGTATCATCACCAAAAATAAAAAAACACAGGAGAATGTAGATGCCTACAATTAACCAATTGGTTCGCAAACCGCGTAAATCAAAAGTAGAAAAATCTAAATCACCAGCTTTGAACGTTGGTTACAATAGTCATAAAAAAGTTCAAACAAACGTTTCTTCACCACAAAAACGTGGTGTTGCAACTCGTGTTGGAACAATGACACCTAAAAAACCTAACTCAGCCCTTCGTAAATTCGCTCGTGTACGTTTGAGCAACCTTATCGAAGTTACTGCCTACATCCCAGGTATCGGACACAACTTGCAAGAGCACAGCGTGGTGCTTCTTCGCGGTGGACGTGTAAAAGACCTTCCAGGGGTACGTTACCATATCGTCCGTGGTGCACTTGATACTGCAGGTGTTAACGATCGTAAACAAGGCCGTTCTAAATACGGTACTAAACGTCCAAAAGCATAAGGAAAGGGGATAAAGAGAAATGAGTCGTAAAAATAGAGCTCCAAAACGTGACGTATTGCCAGATCCGCTATACAATTCACAACTAGTTACTCGTCTTATCAACCGCGTTATGCTTGATGGTAAACGTGGTACTGCTGCTTCAATCGTTTACGGTGCTTTTGAGCAAATCAAAGAAGCTACTGGCAACGATGCACTTGAAGTATTTGAAACAGCTATGGAAAACATCATGCCTGTACTTGAAGTACGTGCACGTCGTGTTGGTGGTTCTAACTACCAAGTCCCAGTTGAAGTTCGTCCAGAACGTCGTACAACACTTGGACTTCGTTGGTTGGTAACAATCGCTCGTCTTCGTGGTGAACACACAATGCAAGACCGTCTTGCAAAAGAAATCTTGGATGCTGCTAACAACACTGGTGCAGCTGTTAAGAAACGTGAAGATACTCACCGTATGGCTGAAGCTAACCGTGCATTCGCACACTTCCGTTGGTAAGATAGGATGCGAAAGCGTTAAGAAAGTCCCAGAGAAAATAGGGAATCGAAGCAGGTTGCGGTTGCAACCAATGAGATTCATCTTTTTCTCCAGACTTTTAGCTTGAGCTCAACTAAATCATGATGCTAGGCACGGTAAGGATGCAAGGTGAAAATAGGAAACTGACGCAGTATTCAACGAATACAAGGAGTTTTATCTTTTTCACGCAGCATCCCGTTCCAGCTCACATCGGCTAACTAACTTTAGCCCGGGTTCAAATTAGCTAAATCGATTAGTATTAGCTATAACTCAGCTTACCATCTCGTAAGTTGAAACCAACAATAGCATGAAAACATTGAGAACGGGTAGGTCCTGCCTATCCGTTTTTATTAAAATCGTGTTATAATAGAATAGAAATCAAAAATAAATAGGAGAAACAAACCTCATGGCACGCGAATTTTCACTTGAAAAAACTCGTAATATCGGTATCATGGCTCACGTCGATGCCGGTAAAACAACAACTACTGAGCGTATTCTTTACTACACTGGTAAAATCCACAAAATCGGTGAAACTCACGAAGGTGCGTCACAAATGGACTGGATGGAGCAAGAGCAAGAACGTGGTATCACGATCACATCTGCTGCGACAACAGCTCAATGGAACAACCACCGCGTAAACATCATCGACACACCAGGACACGTGGACTTCACAATCGAAGTACAACGTTCTCTTCGTGTATTGGATGGTGCGGTTACCGTTCTTGACTCACAATCAGGTGTTGAACCTCAAACTGAAACAGTTTGGCGTCAAGCAACTGAGTACGGAGTTCCACGTATCGTATTTGCCAACAAAATGGACAAAATCGGTGCTGACTTCCTTTACTCTGTAAGCACACTTCACGATCGTCTTCAAGCAAATGCACACCCAATCCAATTGCCAATCGGTTCTGAAGATGACTTCCGTGGTATCATTGACTTGATCAAGATGAAAGCTGAAATCTATACTAACGACCTTGGTACGGATATCCTTGAAGAAGACATCCCAGCTGAATACCTTGACCAAGCTCAAGAATACCGTGAAAAATTGATTGAAGCAGTTGCTGAAACTGACGAAGAATTGATGATGAAATACCTCGAAGGTGAAGAAATCACTAACGAAGAATTGAAAGCTGGTATCCGTAAAGCGACTATCAACGTTGAATTCTTCCCAGTATTATGTGGTTCAGCCTTCAAAAACAAAGGTGTTCAATTGATGCTTGATGCGGTTATCGACTACCTTCCAAGTCCACTTGACATCCCAGCAATCAAAGGTATTAACCCAGATACAGACGCTGAAGAAACTCGTCCAGCATCTGACGAAGAGCCATTTGCAGCTCTTGCCTTCAAGATCATGACTGACCCATTCGTAGGTCGTTTGACATTCTTCCGTGTTTACTCAGGTGTTCTTCAATCAGGTTCATACGTATTGAATACTTCTAAAGGTAAACGTGAACGTATCGGACGTATCCTTCAAATGCACGCTAACAGCCGTCAAGAAATCGACACTGTTTACTCAGGTGATATCGCTGCTGCCGTTGGTTTGAAAGATACTACAACTGGTGACTCATTGACAGATGAAAAATCTAAAATCATCCTTGAGTCAATCAACGTTCCAGAACCAGTTATCCAATTGATGGTTGAGCCAAAATCTAAAGCTGACCAAGACAAGATGGGTATCGCCCTTCAAAAATTGGCTGAAGAAGATCCAACATTCCGCGTTGAAACAAACGTTGAAACTGGTGAAACAGTTATCTCAGGTATGGGTGAACTTCACCTTGACGTCCTTGTTGATCGTATGCGTCGTGAGTTCAAAGTTGAAGCGAACGTAGGTGCGCCTCAAGTATCTTACCGTGAAACATTCCGCGCTTCTACTCAAGCACGTGGATTCTTCAAACGTCAGTCTGGTGGTAAAGGTCAATTCGGTGATGTGTGGATTGAATTTACTCCAAACGAAGAAGGTAAAGGATTCGAATTCGAAAACGCAATCGTCGGTGGTGTGGTTCCTCGTGAATTTATCCCAGCGGTTGAAAAAGGTTTGGTAGAATCTATGGCTAACGGTGTTCTTGCAGGTTACCCAATGGTTGACGTTAAAGCTAAGCTTTATGATGGTTCATATCACGATGTCGACTCATCTGAAACTGCCTTCAAGATTGCGGCTTCACTTTCCCTTAAAGAAGCTGCTAAATCAGCACAACCAGCTATCCTTGAACCAATGATGCTTGTAACAATCACTGTTCCAGAAGAAAACCTTGGTGATGTTATGGGTCACGTAACTGCTCGTCGTGGACGTGTAGATGGTATGGAAGCACACGGTAACAGCCAAATCGTTCGTGCTTACGTTCCACTTGCTGAAATGTTCGGTTACGCAACAGTTCTTCGTTCTGCATCTCAAGGACGTGGTACATTCATGATGGTATTTGACCACTACGAAGATGTACCTAAGTCAGTACAAGAAGAAATTATTAAGAAAAATAAAGGTGAAGACTAATCCGTCCTCACTCTAGAAGGAAGTCACTTAGTGGCTTCCTTTTGTCTTTAGAAAATACCTCTAAATATGGTAAAATAGTAGAAGAATAATGTGAGGAAAATGAATGTCAAATAGTTTTGAAATTTTGATGAATCAATTGGGGATGCCTGCTGAAATGAGACAGGCTCCTGCTTTAGCACAGGCCAATATTGAGCGAGTTGTGGTTCATAAAATTAGTAAGGTATGGGAGTTTCATTTCGTATTTTCTAATATTTTACCGATTGAAATCTTTTTAGAATTAAAGAAAGGTTTGAGCGAAGAATTTTCTAAGACAGGCAATAAAGCTGTTTTTGAAATTAAGGCTCGGTCTCAAGAATTTTCAAATCAGCTCTTGCAGTCCTACTATAGGGAGGCTTTCTCTGAAGGTCCATGTGCTAGTCAAGGTTTTAAGTCCCTTTATCAAAATTTGCAAGTTCGTGCTGAGGGTAATCAGCTATTTATTGAAGGATCTGAAGCGATTGATAAGGAACATTTTAAGAAGAATCATCTTCCTAATTTAGCCAAACAACTTGAAAAGTTTGGTTTTCAAACTTTTAACTGTCAAGTCGAGAAGAATGATGTCCTGACCCAAGAGCAGGAAGAGGCCTTTCATGCTGAAAATGAGCAGATTGTTCAAGCTGCCAATGAGGAAGCGCTCCGTGCTATGGAACAACTGGAGCAGATGGCACCTCCTCCAGTGGAAGAGAAACCAGTCTTTGATTTTCAAGCGAAAAAAGCTGCAGCTAAACCCAAACTGGATAAGGCGGAGATTACTCCTATGATCGAAGTGACGACAGAGGAAAATCGTCTGGTATTTGAAGGGGTTGTTTTTGATGTGGAGCAAAAAGTGACTAGAACAGGTCGTGTTTTAATCAACTTTAAAATGACGGACTATACTTCAAGTTTTTCTATGCAAAAGTGGGTTAAAAACGAGGAAGAGGCCCAGAAGTTTGACCTCATCAAGAAGAATTCTTGGCTCCGAGTTCGAGGGAATGTGGAGATGAATAACTTCACACGCGATTTGACTATGAACGTACAGGATCTGCAGGAAGTTGTTCACTATGAGCGGAAGGATTTGATGCCAGAAGGTGAGCGTCGGGTTGAGTTTCATGCTCATACTAACATGTCGACTATGGATGCTTTGCCAGAGGTCGAAGAGATTGTTGCAACAGCTGCTAAGTGGGGACACAAGGCGGTTGCTATCACAGACCATGGGAATGTCCAGTCCTTTCCACATGGCTATAAGGCGGCTAAGAAAGCGGGAATCCAGCTGATCTATGGGATGGAAGCCAATATCGTGGAGGACCGTGTCCCTATCGTCTATAACGAAGTGGAGATGGACTTATCAGAAGCAACCTACGTGGTCTTTGACGTGGAAACGACGGGACTTTCAGCTATCTATAATGACTTGATTCAGGTTGCGGCCTCTAAGATGTACAAGGGGAATGTTATTGCTGAATTTGATGAATTTATCAATCCTGGGCATCCCTTGTCAGCTTTTACTACAGAGTTAACTGGAATTACAGATGATCATGTCAAAAATGCCAAACCACTAGAACAAGTTTTGCAAGAATTCCAAGAATTTTGCAAGGATACGGTCCTAGTTGCCCACAATGCTACCTTTGACGTTGGCTTTATGAATGCTAATTATGAGCGGCATGATCTTCCAAAGATTAGTCAGCCAGTTATTGATACGCTGGAGTTTGCTAGAAACCTCTATCCTGAGTATAAACGCCATGGTTTGGGGCCTTTGACCAAGCGTTTTGGTGTGGCCTTGGAACATCACCACATGGCCAACTACGATGCGGAAGCGACTGGTCGTCTGCTTTTCATCTTTATCAAAGAGGTAGCAGAAAAACATGGTGTGACCGATTTAGCTAGACTCAACATTGATCTAATCAGTCCAGATTCTTACAAAAAAGCTCGGATCAAGCATGCGACCATCTATGTCAAGAATCAGGTAGGTCTAAAAAATATCTTTAAGCTGGTTTCCTTGTCTAATACCAAGTATTTTGAAGGAGTGCCACGGATTCCGAGAACGGTTCTAGATGCCCATCGAGAGGGCTTGATTTTAGGTTCAGCCTGTTCAGAGGGTGAAGTTTTTGACGTGGTCGTTTCTCAAGGTGTGGATGCGGCGGTTGAGGTGGCCAAGTATTATGATTTTATCGAGGTCATGCCACCGGCTATCTATGCACCCTTGATTGCCAAAGAGCAGGTCAAGGATATGGAGGAACTCCAGACCATTATCAAGAGTTTGATAGAGGTTGGAGACCGCCTTGGCAAGCCTGTTCTGGCTACGGGAAATGTTCACTATATCGAACCGGAAGAAGAGATTTATCGTGAAATTATCGTCCGTAGTTTGGGACAGGGTGCGATGATTAATCGAACTATCGGTCATGGTGAACATGCCCAACCAGCACCACTTCCAAAGGCTCATTTTCGAACGACTAATGAGATGTTGGATGAATTTGCCTTTTTGGGAGAGGAACTGGCTCGTAAACTGGTTATTGAAAACACCAATGCCTTGGCAGAAATATTTGAACCCGTTGAAGTCGTTAAGGGTGACTTGTATACGCCTTTCATCGACAAGGCTGAAGAAACAGTTGCTGAGTTGACCTATAAGAAAGCTTTTGAGATTTATGGAAATCCGCTGCCAGATATTGTTGATTTGCGGATTGAAAAAGAATTAACATCCATACTGGGGAATGGATTTGCTGTGATTTATCTGGCATCGCAGATGCTGGTGCAACGTTCTAATGAACGGGGTTATTTGGTTGGTTCTCGTGGGTCTGTCGGATCTAGTTTCGTTGCGACCATGATTGGGATTACGGAGGTCAATCCTCTCTCTCCTCACTATGTCTGTGGTCAGTGTCAGTACAGTGAGTTTATCACAGATGGTTCGTACGGTTCAGGATTTGATATGCCCCATAAGGACTGTCCAAACTGTGGTCACAAACTCAGTAAAAACGGACAGGATATTCCGTTTGAGACCTTCCTTGGTTTTGATGGGGATAAGGTTCCTGATATTGACTTGAACTTCTCGGGAGAAGATCAGCCTAGCGCCCACTTGGATGTGCGTGATATCTTTGGTGAAGAATATGCCTTCCGTGCGGGAACGGTTGGTACGGTAGCTGCCAAGACTGCCTATGGATTTGTCAAGGGTTACGAGCGAGATTATGGCAAGTTTTATCGTGATGCAGAGGTGGAACGCCTCGCTCAAGGAGCGGCGGGTGTCAAGCGGACAACAGGCCAACACCCGGGGGGAATCGTTGTTATTCCGAACTACATGGATGTCTACGATTTTACGCCTGTCCAGTATCCAGCAGATGATGTCACGGCTGAATGGCAGACCACTCACTTTAACTTCCACGATATCGATGAGAACGTCCTCAAACTCGATGTACTGGGACATGATGATCCGACCATGATTCGAAAACTTCAGGATTTGTCTGGTATTGACCCTAATGAAATTCCTATGGATGACGAAGGCGTTATGGCACTCTTTTCTGGGACTGATGTGCTAGGGGTAACACCTGAACAAATTGGAACGCCTACGGGTATGTTGGGGATTCCAGAGTTTGGAACAAATTTCGTACGTGGAATGGTAGACGAAACCCATCCGACAACCTTTGCGGAATTGCTTCAGCTGTCTGGTCTGTCACACGGTACTGACGTTTGGTTGGGGAATGCTCAGGATCTGATTAAGCAAGGAATAGCGGACCTATCGACTGTTATCGGTTGTCGGGACGACATCATGGTTTACCTCATGCATGCGGGTCTGGAACCTAAGATGGCCTTTACCATTATGGAACGGGTACGTAAGGGTTTGTGGCTAAAGATTTCAGAAGAGGAGAGAAATGACTATATCGAAGCCATGAAGGCTAATAAGGTGCCAGAGTGGTATATCGAATCCTGTGGGAAAATTAAGTACATGTTCCCTAAGGCCCATGCGGCAGCCTACGTTATGATGGCCTTGCGTGTAGCTTACTTCAAGGTTCACCATCCTATTTATTACTACTGTGCTTACTTCTCCATTCGTGCTAAGGCTTTTGATATCAAGACCATGGGTGCGGGCTTGGAGGTCATCAAGCGCAGAATGGAAGAAATCTCTGAAAAACGGAAGAACAATGAAGCCTCTAATGTGGAAATCGATCTCTATACAACTCTTGAGATTGTCAATGAGATGTGGGAACGAGGTTTCAAGTTTGGTAAATTAGATCTCTACCGTAGTCAGGCGACAGAGTTCCTCATCGACGGGGATACCCTTATCCCACCATTTGTAGCAATGGATGGTCTGGGAGAGAACGTTGCCAAGCAACTGGTGCGGGCGCGTGAAGAGGGAGAATTCCTCTCTAAAACAGAACTACGCAAGCGTGGTGGACTCTCATCAACCTTGGTTGAAAAGATGGATGAGATGGGTATTCTTGGAAATATGCCAGAGGATAACCAGTTGAGTTTGTTTGATGAGTTGTTTTAAAAAATTGCTTAATAATCTATTAAAAGAGGCTAACGTATATCCAATAGATTTACATTAGCTTTCTTTTTTGTTAAAATAGTCTATGGAAAGAGGGTGAGAGTATGTCAAAGATGAGTATAAGCATCCGTCTGGATAGTGAGGTTAAGGAGCAGGCCCAACAGGTGTTTAGTAATCTGGGAATGGATATGACAACAGCTATTAATATTTTCCTTCGTCAGGCAATTCAATATCAGGGATTACCTTTTGATGTTAGACTAGACGAAAATCGGAAGTTGCTCCAAGCGTTAACGGATTTAGACCAAAATCGTAATATGAGCCAGTCTTTTGAATCAGTCTCAGATTTGATGGAGGACTTACGTGCTTAAGATTCGTTATCATAAACAGTTTAAAAAAGATTTTAAGTTGGCTATGAAGCGTGGTTTGAAGGCAGAATTATTAGAAGAAGTTTTGAATTTTCTGGTTCAAGAAAAAGAACATCCTGCCAGATATCGTGATCATTCATTGACGGCATCCAAGCATTTTCAAGGAGTTCGTGAATGCCATACCCAGCCAGATTGGCTTTTGGTTTATAAAGTAGACAAGTCGGAATTGATTTTAAATTTGCTGAGGACAGGCAGTCACAGTGATTTATTTTAATCTATTTTAAGGGGGTTCTCATGAAACTAAGAATATTTGCGGAAGATAAGCCGGCTAAGAAGGTATTTGAATATCAATTAGAACTTGCTGATCGTACAATTCTTCTATCGACAGCACTCTTGTCAGGTGCTATTGCTTTAGCAGGAATCTTTTCTGCTTTGAGAGAAAAATAAAAATAGAAAAGAGAAAACAGAATGGTTTTACCAAATTTTAAAGAAAATCTAGAAAAATATGCGAAATTGTTGGTTGCGAACGGAATTAACGTGCAACCTGGTCACACTTTGGCTCTCTCTATTGATGTGGAGCAACGTGAATTGGCACATCTAATCGTGAAAGAAGCTTATGCCTTGGGTGCGCATGAGGTCATCGTTCAGTGGACAGATGATGTGATTAACCGTGAGAAATTCCTCCATGCCCCGATGGAGCGTTTGGACAATGTGCCAGAATACAAGATTGCTGAGATGAACTATCTCTTGGAGAACAAGGCTAGCCGTCTTGGGGTTCGTTCATCTGATCCAGGTGCCTTGAACGGAGTGGATGCTGACAAGCTTTCAGCTTCTGCTAAAGCTATGGGACTTGCCATGAAGCCTATGCGTATCGCAACTCAATCTAACAAGGTTAGCTGGACTGTAGCAGCTGCAGCAGGACTTGAGTGGGCTAAGAAAGTCTTCCCAAATGCTGCGAGCGACGAAGAAGCAGTTGATTTCCTTTGGGACCAAATTTTCAAAACTTGCCGTGTCTACGAAGCAGATCCTGTTAAGGCTTGGGAGGAACATGCAGCCATTCTCAAGAGCAAGGCCGATATGCTTAATAAGGAGCAATTTTCAGCCCTTCACTACACAGCGCCAGGAACAGATTTAACACTTGGTTTGCCAAAGAACCACGTTTGGGAATCAGCTGGTGCTGTCAATGCACAGGGCGAAGAATTCTTGCCAAATATGCCAACAGAAGAGGTCTTCACAGCGCCTGACTTCCGTCGTGCAGATGGTTATGTCACTTCTACAAAACCGCTTAGCTACAACGGAAATATCATTGAAGGCATTAAGGTGACCTTTAAGGATGGACAAATCGTAGATATCACTGCTGAGAAGGGTGATCAGGTTATGAAAGACCTTGTCTTTGAAAATGCGGGTGCGCGTGCCTTGGGTGAATGTGCCTTGGTACCAGATCCAAGTCCAATTTCTCAGTCAGGCATTACCTTCTTTAACACCCTTTTCGATGAAAATGCGTCAAACCACTTGGCTATCGGTGCAGCCTATGCGACTAGCGTTGTTGATGGAGCGGAGATGAGCGAAGAGGAGCTTGAAGCTGCAGGGCTTAACCGTTCAGATGTTCACGTAGACTTTATGATTGGTTCTAACCAAATGGATATCGATGGTATTCGTGAGGATGGAACGCGAGTACCTCTTTTCCGTAATGGGAATTGGGCAAATTAAGGAGATAATATGTTAGGAAGTATGTTCGTTGGTCTCCTAGTGGGATTTTTAGCAGGTGCTATGACCAATCGTGGAGAGCGAATGGGATGTTTTGGAAAAATGTTTCTCGGTTGGATCGGAGCCTTTCTAGGTCACTTGCTCTTTGGAACTTGGGGGCCAGTTTTATCAGGAACAGCTATTATCCCAGCGATTTTAGGAGCTATGATTGTTTTAGCTATTTTTTGGAGACGAGGAAGTTAATTTCCTAAATCTGATACTCAATAAAAATCAAAGAGCAAACTAGGAAACTAGCCGCAGGTTGCTCAAAGCAGTGCTTTGAGGTTGCAGATAGAACTGACGAAGTCAGTAACATATATACGGCAAGGCGACGTTGACGCGGTTTGAAGAGATTTTTGAAGAGTATGAAACGAAAAGGAGGTTGGTCATTGTACCAGCCTCCTTTTGATATGATATAATAGTTCTATGAGATTAGATAAATTTTTAGTTGCCTGTGCGGTGGGAAGTCGGACTGAGGTCAAAAACTTGCTCAAGGCTGGGCGCGTGACTGTAAATGGTAAAAAAGAAAAATCAGCTAAATTGCAGATTGATGAAAAAATAGATGAGATTCGCTTTGATGGGCAAGTGTTGGAGTATGAAGAGTTTGTCTACTACATGATGAACAAGCCCAAAGGAGTTATATCAGCGACTGAGGATCCCAAGCACAGAACCGTTCTGGACTTGTTGGATGACTTGGCGCGGAGTAAGGAAGTTTTCCCAGTAGGACGCTTGGATATTGACACGCATGGTCTTTTGCTCTTGACCAATGATGGTCAGCTGGCTCATGTTCTTCTTTCGCCCAAGCGTCATGTGGACAAGACTTATCTGGCACAAGTCAAGGGAATCATGACCCAAGAAGATGTGGAGATATTTGCTGAGGGTATTCCTCTCAAAGACTTTACCTGTCAACCCGCTATACTGGAGCTTGTATCCATAGATACAGAAAAGAATCAAAGCCAGATCCGTGTGACCATTGCAGAAGGGAAGTTTCATCAGATCAAGCGTATGGTGGGCTACTGTGGCAAGGAAGTGGTGGACTTGCAACGATTGACTATGGGAACTTTAGTATTAGATGAGAACCTGGAACGAGGGGAATGGCGTCTCTTGACCAAGGAAGAATTAGAAATTCTCCGCGCTAATATTATTTAATTTAGTTTAATACTCAATGAAAATCAAAGAGCAAACTAGGAAACTAGCCGCAGGCTGTACTTGAGTACGGCAAGGCGACGTTGACGTGGTTTGAATTTGATTTTCGAAGAGTATAAATTCGAAAAAGGTGAGGGACAATGTCCTCGCCTTTTATGTTTTTTAGTTGCTTCCTTTGTGAAAAGAGTTATAATAGACTGTAGAATAAAAGGAGGAATCTATGAACGCGATTCAAGAATCATTTACTGATAAACTATTTGCCAACTATGAAGCAAATGTAAAATACCAAGCGATTGAAAATGCTGCCAGCCACAACGGAATTTTTGCAGCTCTGGAATGTCGCCAAAGCCATGTAGACAACACACCTGTTTTCTCATTGGATTTAACCAAGGACAAGGTCACTAACCAGAAAGCGTCTGGTCGTTGCTGGATGTTTGCGGCTCTCAACACCTTCCGCCACAAACTCATCTCGCAATACAAATTGGAGAACTTTGAGTTGTCACAAGCCCACACTTTCTTCTGGGATAAGTATGAGAAATCAAACTGGTTCTTGGAGCAAGTCATTGCGACTTCAGACCAAGAATTGACTAGCCGCAAGGTTAGCTTCTTACTCCAAACACCTCAACAAGATGGCGGTCAATGGGATATGGTCGTTTCCCTCTTTGAAAAATACGGTGTCGTGCCTAAGTCAGTTTATCCTGAGTCTGTTTCATCTAGCAGCAGTCGTGAGCTAAATGCGATCCTTAATAAATTGCTTCGTCAAGATGCTCAAATCTTGCGTGATTTGCTTGTTTCTGGTGCAGATCAAGCGACTGTTCAAGCTAAGAAAGAAGACCTCTTGCAAGAAATCTTTAACTTTCTTGCTATGTCATTAGGACTTCCACCACGCAAGTTTGACTTTGCTTATCGCGATAAAGATAACAACTATAAAAGTGAAAAAGGAATCACACCACAAGAGTTTTACAAGAAATATGTCAATCTTCCTTTAGAAGACTACGTTTCTGTTATCAATGCTCCAACTGCTGATAAACCTTACGGAAAATCTTACACAGTTGAGATGTTGGGGAATGTGGTTGGTAGCCGTGCAGTTCGCTACATCAACGTTCCAATGGAGCGCTTGAAAGAATTGGCGATTGCCCAAATGCAAGCAGGTGAGACTGTTTGGTTTGGTTCTGATGTCGGCCAGCTCAGCAACCGTAAGGCTGGCATCCTTGCGACAGATGTTTATGACTTTGAATCAAGCATGGACATTAAACTTACTCAAGACAAGGCTGGACGTTTGGACTATAGCGAAAGCTTGATGACCCACGCCATGGTCTTGACAGGTGTTGACTTGGACGAAAATGGTAAATCAACCAAGTGGAAGGTTGAAAACTCATGGGGAGACAAGGTCGGTACAGATGGTTACTTTGTTGCCTCAGACGCTTGGATGGACGAATACACATACCAAATCGTTGTTCGTAAGGAATTGCTGACAGCAGAAGAACAAGCTGCCTATGGAGCAGAACCAATCGTACTTGCACCATGGGATCCAATGGGAGCCTTGGCTGAATAAAAGCATAGAAAAAAGGAATCAGATTTTAGAACCTGGTTCCTTTTTAGTTGCTTGATTACATGATGTGAAGAACATGTGCCACAATACCCACTGCGAAGAGGGCAAGGATAATAGTGATTGGAGATACTTTTTTCTTAAGTAAGTACATGCAAAGTAAAGTAAGGAGTAGTCCTGATAATCCAGGAATCAACATATCCAAGTTTTGTTGGAAAGTAGTAACTTTTTCAGGAGTTTGAGACAATCCTTGTCCTACTTGTGCGAATGCTTCTTGGATACCTTTAGACCCTTCTGGCAATTTATCCCAATGGATATAAGCCTTTTCATCTAGTTGAACTTTAGAAACATCGAAAGCAAATTTAATATTTACCCAGCGTTGAACAAGGACAGCAAGAATGAACATCCCAAGGATAGAAGCTCCTTTAGTGATATCTTGAAGGATACCACCAGACATATCTTTAGTGATTTCTGATCCAGCCTTGTATCCAATCTCTTGAACATACCACAAGAATGACATACGAATCAAGTTCCATGCAACAAAGAAGAGGAGTGGACCCAAGATATTGCCAGTAAGGGCAAGTGAAGCACCGAGAGATCCAAGGATTGGGCGCACTGTAAACCAGAATACTGGGTCACCGATACCAGCAAGAGGTCCCATCATACCGATTTTAACCCCTTGGATAGCAGCGTCATCGATTTCCACACCGTTAGCACGTTCTTCTTCAAGCGCAAGAGTAACCCCCATGACTGGAGCAGCTACGTATGGATGAGTGTTGAAGAACTCAAGGTGACGCTCAAGAGCAGCGATTTGATCTTCTTTTTTAGTATAGAGTTTTTTGATAGCTGGAATGAGTGTATAAGCCCAGCCCAAGTTTTGCATCCGTTCAAAGTTCCAAGACCCTTGTAAGAAGGTTGAACGCCACCAAACTTTTTTACGATCTGATTTAGTTAATTGAAGTTTTTCAGTCATGATGTTTTCAGTCCTTTCTTATCTTAGTAGTCTTCTAGGATATCGCCGATTGGGTCGTTAGAAGTTGCGGCTCCTCCGCCACCATTTCCACCAGTTTTAGAAAGGTGAAGGTAGATAAGAGCGATAGCAACACCGATAGCACCGAATCCGATTAGAGTAATATCTGACACAGCAGCGAGAACGAAACCAAGAGCGAAGAATGGCCATACTTCACGAGTTGCCATCATGTTGATAACCATGGCGTAACCAACGGCAACGACCATACCACCACCGATAGCCATACCATCTTTGAGCCAGTCTGGCATGGCACTAAGGATACTTTGTACAGTTTCAGTTGGTACCATAAGGAGAAGAGCTGCAGGAAGCGCGATACGAAGTCCTTGGAAAAGTAGCGCAATGAAATGAGCACGCTCCACAGCGCCGAAGTCACCTTTTTTAGCGGCAGCATCAGCAGTGTGAACCAATCCAACTGAAATTGTACGAACAATCATAGTTAAGAATAGACCAGCTACGGCAAGAGGGATAGCAACCGCTTGGGCAACACCGATACCAGTCTTGGTAAAGTCACCACCAAGAACCATGATAATGGCAGCAGCGACAGAAGCAAGTGCAGCATCAGGAGCGATAGCAGCACCGATATTTGACCAACCAAGGGCAATCATTTGAAGCGATCCACCGAGGATAATCCCTGCTTCCAAGTGACCTGTTACAAGCCCAATAAGGGTACAGGCTACAAGTGGTTGGTGAAATTGGAACTGGTCGAGGATGCCTTCAAGACCTGCAAAGAAGGCTACAACGACTACTAAAACCATAGAAATAATAGACATGTTTAAAATCCTTTCATAAATAATGGCTTATTTGACATTGGCTTTGTTAATCAAGTCAAACAAATCTTTTTTAGAATCATTTGGTACTTTACGGACATCAAATTCAACACCCAAGTCACGCATTTTTTCAAATGTAGCAACGTCTTCTTTGTCCATAGACAAAACGGTATTGACCAATGTTTTACCTGTTGAGTGAGCCATAGAACCAACGTTAAGAGTCTTGATTGGCACGCCGCCTTCGATGGCACGAAGGGCATCTTGAGGTGTTTCAAACAAGATAAGGGCATGTGTTTCTCCAAAACGTGGGTCTTTTGAAATCTCAATCAGTTTTTGAATTGGAACCACGTTAGCCTTGACATTACCTGGAGCTGCTTGTTTAATCAATTCTTTACGAAGGTCGTCTTTAGCCACATTATCTGAAGCAACGATGATACGATTTGCTTTTGAATCTGGAGTCCAAGCAGTTGCAACCTGACCGTGAAGTAGACGTGTGTCAAGACGGGCAAGATTGATTTTCAATTTACCGTCTCCGATAACAGTTCCTTCTGGGATAGCAGTTTGGGCACCTGGAGCAGCTGCAGCGCTTGCAACTTCTTCAACTGGATTTAGCTCTTCTGGAAGAGCTTTGATGCCATCTTTGGCTTCTTTAATGATATTAGCAGCGACTTTTTCTACACCTGCAGCAGCGTCCATGAGGCGCTCTGTGTAGGCTTGAATCAACATCGGTAAGTTAAGTCCTGTGATGATGGCAAACTTACGCTCAGGATTTTCTCCCATCACGCGACTAGCTTGGTTAAATGGAGAACCACTCCAAAGGTCAGCCAAAACTAGAACCTCATCTTCTGCGTCAAATGCAGCAACAGCGTTATTAAACTTAGCGTATAGATCATCAGGACCTTCATTTGGCATAAAGGTCACAACTTGAACCTTTTCTTGTTCACCAAAGATCATAGATCCTGACTGATGAATACCCGCAGCAAATTCGCCGTGGCTCGCAATAATGATTCCGATACTCATTATTGTCATTCCTCCTTTTTTGTTTTAGTTTTCATTTAAGAAAACTTTAAGACTGTTTAAGTATAAACCGTTTTCATAAAAAAAGCAACTATTTATCATAAAAAATTAAAAAAATTTATTTTTGTATGTTGATATGTTGAGTTTTTGAGGAGTAATCTTGAATTCTTATTTAAAATTTAATATAAAAAAGTTGGAAGAAGCTTCCAACTTTTAAAATAGGTTTCTATTAGATTAGTGGGTGAAGTCGAGTACCATACGTCCTTGGATTTGGCCTTTTTCCATTTCGTCGAAAATGGCAACAGCATCTTCTACTGGACGTTTTTGAACAACTGGGACTACCAGACCTTCTGCACCAAATTGGAAGGCTTCTTCTAAGTCTTTACGAGTTCCGACAAGAGAACCGATGACTTGGATTCCATCGAGGACTGTTTTAACGATGCTGAGTTCCATCATTTCAGAAGGAAGACCAACAGCGACGACGCGACCACCAGCACGAATGGAATCAACAGCCTGGTTGAAGGCAACTTTAGACACAGCAGTTACGACAGCTGAATGAGCTCCTCCATCAGTTTTTTCTTTAATGAGTCCAGCTACATCTTCAACTTCGAGGCCGTTAATCACAATGTCAGCGCCTACTTCTTTTGCAAGGGCAAGTTTGTCATTGTTGATATCGACTGCGATAACATGAGCATTGAATACTTTTTTAGCGTATTGAACAGCGAGGTTACCAAGTCCACCAGCACCGTAAAGAACAACCCATTGGCCTGGTTCAACTTTTGCTTCTTTGATAGCTTTATAGGTTGTTACTCCAGCACATGTGATAGAAGAAGCTTGGGCTGGATCAAGTCCGTCAGGAACTTTGACAGCATAGTCAGCAGTTACGATACATTGTTCAGCCATACCACCGTCTACTGAGTAGCCAGCATTTTTCACTGTACGGCAAAGGGTTTCGCGACCAGTTGTACAGTATTCGCAAGTGCCACATCCTTCAAAGAACCAAGCAACGCTGACGCGGTCACCGACTTTAAGGCTTTTCACATCTGGAGCAATCTCTTTAACGATACCGATACCTTCGTGCCCAAGAACACGTCCTGGGACTTGACCAAAGTCACCATGAGCAACGTGGAGGTCGGTGTGGCAAACGCCACAGTATTCAACTTCTACAAGTGCTTCCCCAGTTTCAAGTGGACGGAGTACTTTTTCTTCAATAGCAACACCAGTGCTTTCTGTATTTACAACAACAGCTTTCATAGCTATCCTCCTTGATATTGACCGAGAACAGGGACAACGGGACTGGATTGATTTTTTGTCAACAGAGTCGAGTGTGACGAGCTCTCTTGTATTTATATGTGAAGTATATCACAAAAGAAAGCCTTTTCCAAGGTTTTGGAGACAAAAAGTAGAACAATCGATTAACTGGTTGATGAGACTGTGAAAAGAGCACAAAGACCAGCTTGCAAGCTGGTCATACTCTTCGAAAATCTCTTCAAACCACGTCAGCTTCATCTACAACCTCAAAGCAGTGCTTTGAGCAACCTACGGTTAGCTTCCTAGTTTGCTCTTTGATTCTCATTGAGTATCAGTATAGGTTATAAGAATAAGTCTTGTAGGGTTTTGGCAACCCCATCTTGGTCGTTGGTAAGGGAAATTTGCTCATCTGCATGAGGGAGTAGCTCTGGATTGGCATTTTTCATGGCATAACCCTTCCCAGCAAAAGCGAGCATTTCGGTATCATTGTGTTCATCTCCAAAGGCAATCAAATCTTTTTTGTCACGATTCATTATCTTGAGCAAGTAGTCCAAAGCAAAGGCCTTGTTGACACCTTTTGGGGTACATTCAAGGATATTGAGCGGACCTCCCCAGGTATTGATAGAAAGTTGATGCTGGTAGAAGGCGTTCATGTCTTTTGCCAAGGCATATTTGTCACTGGCTCTGGTCTGCAAGAGGATACAGTTAGGGTCCTTGGTCACCAATTCAGGCTGGAATTGATCTTCAGGCTGGAAAGCTTCTACACCAAATAGTTTGGGATTGGCAATTTCTTCATTGGGATTTGTAATGTAGAATTTTTTACGATATTCTCCAGCGATAAAATCGGCTTGAATGTCCTCTGAACGTTGAACCATATCTAGCAGATATTTTTTGTCTACAGTCAAACACTTTTCAAAATCCCAAACTTGGTCTGGTAAATGAGTAAGGGATCCGTTGAAGTTAATCATAGGAGTGTCTAAGCCCAGTTCACGGTAAAAATCTTTTGACATACGGTAAGGGCGACCTGTCGTAATAATAACCTGATGGCCTTTTTCAGCAACTTTTTTGATGGTTCTTTTGGTAAAGTCAGAAATTTGACTGTCTGAGTTGAGCAGGGTTCCATCCAGGTCAACTGCAATAATTTTTTTCGTCATATGGACCTTTCTAGTGTGTTTTCAGATAAGATGTCTTCTATTATAACAGAAAGCAGGCAGAAAAGCAGATTCCAAACAAAAAATGAAATTGGATTAATTTCTTAAACAAATCAAACAAAGACATTGAAAAAGTGAATGATAAATGATATAATTATATTATTGTTCGTAAAAATTAAAAGGAGATTGATGATGGACAAATTATTTAAACTAAAAGAGAACGGTACAGACGTTCGTACAGAGGTTCTCGCTGGTTTAACAACTTTCTTTGCAATGAGCTATATTCTCTTTGTAAACCCACAAATACTTTCACAAACAGGAATGCCTGCTCAGGGCGTCTTCCTAGCGACGATTATTGGTGCAGTAGCGGGTACCTTGATGATGGCTTTTTATGCTAACTTACCTTATGCCCAAGCGCCAGGTATGGGACTCAATGCCTTCTTTACCTTTACAGTTGTATTCGGGCTTGGTTATTCTTGGCAAGAAGCCCTAGCTATGGTCTTCATCTGTGGGATTATTTCATTGATTATTACCTTGACAAATGTTCGTAAAATGATCATTGAATCGATTCCCAATGCTCTTCGCTCAGCTATTTCAGCTGGTATCGGTGTCTTCCTTGCCTATGTAGGGATTAAGAATGCTGGACTTTTGAAATTCACGATTGATCCAGGCAACTATACTGTTGTAGGAGAAGGGGCTGACAAAGCTCAAGCAACGATTGCAGCAAACTCTTCAGCAGTTCCAGGATTGGTCAGCTTTAATAATCCAGCTGTTTTAGTGGCTCTTGCAGGACTTGCCATTACTATCTTCTTTGTCATCAAAGGGATTAAAGGGGGAATTATTCTCTCTATCTTGACAACAACTGTTCTTGCTATTGCAGTTGGTTTGGTTGATTTGTCTAGTATCGATTTTGCTAATAACCATGTTGGTGCAGCTTTTGAAGATTTGAAGACAATCTTTGGTGCAGCTCTTGGTTCAGAAGGTTTGGGAGCTTTGGTTTCAGATACAGCTCGCTTGCCTGAAACTCTGATGGCCATTCTTGCCTTCTCATTGACAGATATTTTTGACACAATTGGTACCTTGATCGGTACAGGTGAAAAAGTTGGTATTGTAGCGACAAATGGTGAAAATCACCAATCAGCCAAATTGGATAAGGCTCTTTACTCTGATTTGATTGGAACGACAGTCGGTGCCATTGCAGGTACTTCAAACGTAACGACTTATGTTGAGTCTGCTGCTGGTATCGGTGCAGGTGGACGTACTGGTTTGACAGCCTTGGTTGTAGCTATCTGTTTTGCGATTTCAAGCTTCTTTAGCCCACTTCTAGCGATCGTACCAACAGCGGCTACAGCTCCAATCTTGATTATCGTTGGGATTATGATGCTTGGTAGCTTGAAAAATATCCATTGGGATGATATGTCTGAAGCAGTTCCTGCCTTCTTCACATCTATCTTTATGGGATTCAGCTACTCTATCACTCAAGGGATTGCAGTTGGTTTCTTGACTTACACTTTGACTAAGCTTGTTAAAGGTCAAGTTAAAGATGTTCATGTCATGATTTGGATTTTGGATGCCTTGTTTATCCTTAACTACATCAGCATGGCCTTATAATAGAATGACCCAGGGGGATTTCCCCCCTTTTTTAATACAAAGGAGATAGGTGATGAAAGAGAAAAATATGTGGAAAGAATTGTTGAATCGTGCAGGCTGGATTTTGGTCTTTTTACTTGCCGTCCTTTTATATCAGGTTCCCCTAGTGGTTACCTCTATTTTGACTTTAAAAGAAGTAGCCCTGCTACAGTCAGGGCTGATAGTTACTGGTATTTCTATTGTGGTTCTGGTGCTATTTATTATTGGAGCTCGTAAAACGCAATTGGCAAGTTTTAATTTTTCTTTTTTTAGAACTAAGGATTTGGCACGTTTGGGCTTGAGTTATTTAGTCATTATCTGTTCAAATATACTTGGTTCCATCTTGTTGCAACTGTCAAATGAGACGACAACAGCTAACCAGTCTCAGATTAACGATATGGTTCAGAATAGTTCTCTGATTTCTAGCTTCTTCTTGCTAGCCTTGCTTGCTCCAATTTGTGAGGAAATCTTGTGCCGTGGGCTTGTTCCTAAAAAGATTTTCCGAGGCAAGGAGAACTTGGGATTTGTAGTCGGTACGATTGTGTTTGCTTTATTGCATCAACCAAGTAATTTACCTTCTTTATTGATTTATGGAGGTATGTCGACAGTTCTATCTTGGACGGCCTACAAGACCCAACGTTTGGAAATGTCGATCTTGCTTCACATGATTGTTAATGGGATTGCTTTCTGTTTGTTGGCTCTTGTGGTGATTATGAGTCGGACATTAGGAATTTCTGTGTAAAAGTTTTTATGTAGGAACCGACCTCTTTCTACTAGGGAAAGATGAATGCAATCGTGTCCATCTTTTTCTTTTTATGGTAAAATAGAAAAATAATATGATGAAAAGCCTTGAGGGAGTGACCGATATGTCAAGTAAAGCCAATCATGCAAAAACAGCTATTTGCGGAATTATCAATGTAACCCCAGACTCCTTTTCGGACGGTGGTCAATTTTTTGCACTTGAGCAGGCGCTCCAGCAGGCTCGTAAATTGATAGCAGAAGGAGCCAGTATGCTCGATATCGGCGGAGAATCGACTCGGCCGGGAAGTAGCTATGTTGAGATAGAAGAGGAAATCCAGCGTGTTGTTCCAGTGATCAAAGCGATTCGCAAGGAAAGTGATGTCCTTATTTCTATCGATACTTGGAAAAGTCAGGTGGCAGAGGCTGCTTTGGCTGCGGGTGCCAATCTAGTTAATGATATCACTGGTCTCATGGGTGATGAAAAAATGGCCCATGTGGTTGCTAAAGCTGGAGCGAAAGTGGTCATCATGTTTAACCCAGTTATGGCTCGACCTCAGCATCCTAGTTCGCTTATCTTCCCTCATTTTGGTTTTGGTCAAACCTTTACAGAAAAAGAGTTAGCTGACTTTGAAACATTGCCAATCGAAGACTTGATGGTGGCTTTCTTTGAACGAGCACTAGCGAGAGCGGCAGAAGCTGGTATTGCACCAGAAAATATCCTGTTGGATCCAGGAATTGGCTTTGGTCTGACCAAGAAAGAAAATCTCCTCCTTTTACGGGACCTGGATAAACTACATCAGAAGGGCTATCCAATCTTTCTCGGAGTGTCGCGCAAGCGATTTGTCATCAATATCCTTGAAGAAAGTGGGTTTGAAGTCAATCCTGAGACAGAGCTTGGTTTCCGAAATCGGGACACGGCTTCGGCTCATGTAACTAGTATCGCTGCGAGACAGGGTGTAGAAGTGGTGCGCGTGCATGACGTAGCTAGTCACAGGATGGCAGTTGAAATTGCCTCTGCCATTCGTCTGGCTGATGAAGCGGAAAATTTAGATTTAAAACAATATAAATAAGATGAAAGAAATTGAAAACAATCAGTGGATTGCTAACTACCGGACGGATCAACCGCATTTTGGCTTGGAACGAATGGTGGAACTGTTAGCTTTGCGTGGCAATCCCCATCTCAAACTCAAGGTCCTCCATATCGGAGGGACTAACGGCAAGGGATCGACTATTGCTTTTTTGAAAAAGATGCTAGAAAAGCTAGGGCTGAGAGTTGGCGTGTTTAGCTCGCCCTATCTCATTCATTACACAGACCAGATTAGCATCAATGGGGAATCGATCTCAGAAGCGAGGCTAGAAGCTCTCATGGCAGACTATCAGTCTTTGCTGGAGGGAGAAGCGGTCGCCAATTTACAGGACACAACCGAGTTTGAGATTATCACAGCCCTGGCCTATGACTACTTTGCCTCAGAGCAAGTAGATGTGGCCATCATGGAAGTTGGCATGGGTGGACTTTTGGATAGTACCAATGTCTGTCAGCCCATTTTGACAGGAATTACAACTATTGGCTTGGATCATGTGGCCCTACTTGGTGACACCTTGGAGGCCATAGCAGAGCAGAAGGCAGGTATTATCAAACAAGGGATGCCCTTGGTAACAGGGCGTATTGCTCCAGAAGCCTTGACTGTGATTGACCGCATTGCGGAAGGGAAAGATGCGCCGAGACTTGCCTACGGGACAGATTATCAGGTTCGTCATCAAGAAAGTGTGGTGACAGGGGAAGTCTTTGACTATACAAGTGCTGTCAGACAAGGTCGCTTCCAGACTAGCCTGCTTGGTTTGTACCAAATAGAGAATGCTGGGATGGCCATAGCTTTACTTGATACTTTTTGTCAAGAAGATGGTCGAGAGCTAGCAAGCAATGACTTTCTTGGTCAAGCCTTGGAAGAAACAAGTTGGCCAGGGCGTTTGGAAATCGTGTCAAGAGATCCCTTGATGATTTTGGATGGAGCCCACAATCCCCATGCTATCAAGGCCTTGTTGGTAACCTTGCAAGAACGTTTTGCAGATTATCATAAGGAAATCCTCTTCACTTGTATCAAAACCAAGGCCTTGGAGGATATGTTGGACTTGTTGGGAGCCATGCCAGATACCGAGCTTACTCTAACACATTTTGCGGATAGTCGGGCGACGGATGAAAGCGTGCTGAAAGAGGCAGCTAAGTCTAGAAATCTCAGCTACCAAGATTGGCATGATTTTCTAGAGCAGAATTTGACAGATAAAAAAGAAGAGAAACAAACAGTTAGGATTGTCACAGGTTCCTTGTATTTCTTGAGCCAAGTGAGGGCCTATCTGATGGAGAGGAAGAACGAGAATGGATACACAAAAGATTGAAGCAGCTGTAAAAATGATTATCGAGGCTGTAGGAGAGAACGCTAATCGCGAGGGCTTGCAGGAAACACCTGCTCGTGTAGCCCGTATGTATCAAGAGATTTTTTCAGGTCTTGGTCAAACAGCAGAGGAACATTTGTCAAAATCCTTTGAAATTATTGACGATAATATGGTGGTAGAAAAGGATATCTTTTTCCATACCATGTGTGAACACCACTTCTTGCCATTTTATGGTAGAGCGCACATTGCCTACATTCCAGATGGTCGTGTGGCAGGCTTGTCTAAGCTAGCCCGTACGGTTGAAGTTTATTCGAAAAAACCACAAATTCAAGAACGTTTGAATATCGAAGTGGCCGATGCCTTGATGGACTATCTAGGTGCTAAAGGAGCCTTTGTTGTCATTGAGGCGGAACATATGTGTATGAGTATGCGTGGTGTTAGAAAACCAGGCACTGCAACCTTGACGACAGTAGCTCGTGGTCTATTTGAAACAGATAAGGACCTCCGCGACCAAGCTTATCGTTTAATGGGGCTATAAAAAGAATCCGCTTCAAGCGGATTTTTCTAGAAAGGAATCATTATGGATCAACTGCAGATTAAGGATTTGGAAATGTTTGCCTATCATGGTCTTTTTCCTAGTGAGAAAGAATTGGGGCAGAAATTTGTCGTTTCAGCCATCCTATCCTATGATATGACCAAGTCAGCTACAGACTTGGATTTAACAGCCTCTGTCCATTACGGAGAATTGTGTCAGCAGTGGACGACTTGGTTTCAGGAAACGAGTGAAGATTTGATTGAAACGGTAGCCTATAAACTGGTGGAACGTACCTTTGAGTCTTATCCTCTTGTCCAAGAAATGAAGTTGGAACTGAAAAAACCTTGGGCACCGGTGCATTTGTCACTAGATACTTGCTCGGTAACCATCCATCGCCGCAAGCAACGAGCCTTTATCGCCCTAGGAAGCAATATGGGAGATAAACAAGCAAACTTGAAACAAGCCATTGAGAAAATGCGAAATCGAGGTATCCATATTCTCAAAGAGTCCAGTGTCTTAGCGACGGAGCCTTGGGGTGGTGTTGAGCAGGATAGCTTTACCAATCAAGTGGTTGAAGTAGAAACATGGTTGCCTGCCCAGGTGCTATTAGAAACCTTGTTAGCCATTGAGTCAGAGCTGGGACGGGTGAGAGAAGTGCATTGGGGCCCTCGTTTGATTGATTTGGACTTGCTCTTTGTGGAGGACCAGATCCTTTATACAGACGACCTCATATTGCCTCATCCTTACATAGCGGAACGCCTTTTTGTCCTTGAGTCCTTACAGGAAATTGCGCCTCATTTTATCCATCCGATATTAAAACAACCGATCCGCAACTTGTATGATGCTTTGAAAAAATAGAAAAACTCTAGTTTTCAGTCACTTGCAACTGAAGGCTAGAGTTTTTATACTCTTCGAAAATCAAATTCAAACCACGTCAGCGTCGCCTTACCGTACTCAAGTACAGCTTGCGGCTAGCTTCCTAGTTTGCTCTTTGATTTTCATTGAGTATTAAAATAGGTCATTTTCTTCTGGGAGGAGGATAGTTTCTCTACCGTCCATGTCTAAAACCAGTACTCTTGGGGGATAACGAGGGTCGAAAGGATGGTTAAAGTCAAAATCAATGGCTGTAGGGAGGTGTTGACTTGAAAAGTGGAAGGTAATCTTTCCTTGGTTATTAAGCAATTGAAACTCGAGTTCTTCTTCCAATTCAAAGACATTTTTTAAGAAATGATCGATGATATACCAAAAAGAGTCAATGATGTCATCGGGCAAGCTGGTAACAATGCCAAAACTAGCAGATCGCATGTGGGTATTGGTAAAAGCCATATCTCTGTCCCCTTTCTTTTCCCTTATCATACAGCAAATAGGATTAAAAATCAAGAAAAGGTGATTTTTTGAAAAGGATTTTAGTTACAGGGAGAAATAGGGAAAAAATTCCTAAAAATCTACCGAAGTTAATAGGTAAATTCCCAAATTAACTTGATTATATAACTTTCAGTTACTTTGAGAAGTTACCGAAAAATATTTTTCATATCTATTGACTTTTAGGGGTAAAATTTGGTATGATAGTAGGCGGTATTGTTTACCCCATTTGAAAGGCCCCGGAACCTTCCAAATACTTTTCGATGGGAAGGAACACCCATCACCGTAAACAAAAATCGAACTATATATAGGAGAAATCATGAACAAAACAACATTTATGGCTAAACCAGGCCAAGTTGAACGTAAATGGTACGTAGTTGACGCAACTGATGTACCACTTGGACGTCTTTCTGCAGTAGTTGCTAGCGTACTTCGCGGAAAAAACAAACCAACATTTACACCACACACTGATACAGGTGACTTCGTGATTGTTATCAATGCTGAAAAAGTTAAATTGACTGGTAAAAAAGCAACTGATAAAATCTACTACACTCACTCAAACCACCCAGGTGGATTGAAACAAATCTCTGCAGGTGAACTTCGTTCTAAAAATGCAGTACGTTTGATTGAGAAATCAGTTAAAGGTATGCTTCCACACAATACACTTGGACGCGCTCAAGGTATGAAGTTGAAAGTATTTGTTGGAGCTGAGCACACTCACGCTGCACAACAACCAGAAGTTCTTGACATTTCAGGACTTATCTAAGGAAAGGAACAATAAAGTATGTCACAAGCACAATATGCAGGTACTGGACGTCGTAAAAACGCTGTTGCACGCGTTCGCCTTGTTCCAGGAACTGGTAAAATCACTGTTAACAAAAAAGATGTTGAAGAGTACATCCCACACGCTGACCTTCGTCTTGTCATCAACCAACCATTCGCAGTTACTTCAACTGTAGGTTCATACGACGTTTTCGTTAACGTTGTAGGTGGTGGATACGCTGGTCAATCAGGAGCTATCCGTCACGGTATCGCTCGTGCCCTTCTTCAAGTAGACCCAGACTTCCGCGATTCATTGAAACGCGCAGGACTTCTTACACGTGACTCACGTAAAGTTGAACGTAAGAAACCAGGTCTTAAGAAAGCTCGTAAAGCATCACAATTTAGTAAACGTTAATTCGAAAGAATTACTATACTTATACAGAGCACCTTTCGGGGTGTTCTTTTTTTATACTTTCTTACTAAATTGGTGCAATTGACACAGTTGTTGCGACTTTAGTCGCTTACAAATGTGGCTGCAACCTGACATGGTCAGTTGCCTCAAAACGTTAATCAATACGATTATATCAACGTTTCAAAGCACTCAAAAGTTTACCTTATTTTTATAGTAATGTGAAATAAGAATAGGACAAACTGAGGATAGTCAAATCGAATTCTAACAATGTTTTAGAAGTAGAGGTGTACTATTCTAGTTTCAATCTACTATATTATGGATAATGCAAGATTCCATAGAATGGGTAAGTTAGAACTCTTGTGTGAAGAGTTTGGGCATAAACTTTTACCTCTTCCTCCCTACTCACCTGAGTACAATCCTATTGAGAAAACATGGGCTCTTTTGTCCTGCTCTTGTTTCAATTGACTATAAATCGCTATAAGAAAAAATCATTTTATTGGTATAAAGAAGTGATTGAAAGTAATGGCGAAACGTTAGATAATTAGTTCATAAAAAACAAGTTTAGATCCTCATCTAAACTTGTTTTTTTAAAATTGAAGGATGATTTTGAAGGATATAAGATGACATTGACTATTAATGTATATTATAAAGGTGATGGAGATAGTGCAATAAAGTTTGCAAGAGAAATGCTTGATAGTGGCCTTGTTGAAGAAATTAGAAATCAAAAAGGTAACTTGAAATACGAATATTTTTTACCAATTGAAAAAGAGGGAACTATTCTCCTTATTGATCAGTGGATAAATCAAGAAACTTTAGATAAGCATCATCAATCAAAGACAATGCAGAAAATCTTAGATTTAAGAAAAAAATATCACTTGCAGATGCAAGTTGAACGTTATATAGAAGATGATTCTGGGATGCCAGAAAGCGATAAGTCGTTTATAGACACAGGGAATTAGAATTATTGTGAGAGTTTTTGTAGTTTGAAAGTATTGAAAATCGTAAAGATATCATTACGAGAATACAAGAAGATATTGTTCTATTTCCATTAAAAATTACTTCTTTCCTTAACAATAAGGAAAAAGAATGCGTTTTCATATTTTGGTTTGAGGTTTATAATAAGAGTATCAAAGTCAGGAGGAAAAAAGATGACTACTTTTAAAGATGGATTTTTATGGGGTGGTGCTGTTGCTGCTCATCAACTTGAAGGTGGATGGCAAGAAGGTGGCAAGGGAATTAGTGTTGCTGATGTTATGACTGCTGGTCGTCATGGAGTAGCTCGTGAAATTACTTCGGGAGTTTTAGAGGGTAAATATTATCCAAATCATGAGGCGATAGATTTTTATCATCGTTATAAAGAAGACATAGCACTTTTTGCTGAAATGGGATTCAAGTGCTTCCGTACCTCTATTGCATGGACGCGTATCTTTCCAAAAGGTGATGAGTTAGAGCCGAATGAAGAAGGATTACAGTTTTATGATAATCTTTTTGATGAATGCTTAAAGAATGGTATTGAACCTGTCATCACTCTATCTCATTTTGAAATGCCTTATCACTTAGTGACCGAATATGGTGGTTGGAAAAATAGGAAATTGATTGATTTCTTTGCTCGTTTTGCAGAAGTCGTATTTAAACGTTACAAAGATAAGGTTAAATATTGGATGACTTTCAATGAAATCAATAATCAAGCGAATTATCAGGAAGATTTTGCACCATTTACTAACTCAGGTATTGTATATGAGGAAGGTGATAATAGAGAAGCAATTATGTATCAAGCAGCACATTACGAATTAGTTGCTTCTGCACGAGCTGTAAAAATTGGTCATGAGATTAATCCAGATTTTCAAATAGGTTGTATGATTGCGATGTGTCCAATTTATCCAGCTACTTGCAATCCTAAGGATATCTTAATGGCAATGAAAGCTATGCAGAAGCGTTATTATTTTGCTGATGTGCATGTTTTAGGTAAATATCCTGAGCATATTTTCAAGTATTGGGAACGAAAAGGTATTTCAGTTGATTTTGCTGCCCAGGATAAAGAAGATTTACTTGGTGGGACTGTAGATTACATTGGTTTCAGTTACTATATGTCCTTTGCTATCGACTCTCATCGTGAAAATAATCCTTATTTTGATTATCTTGAAACAGAAGATTTAGTGAAAAATAATTATGTTAAGGCTTCTGAATGGGAGTGGCAAATTGATCCAGAAGGTTTACGTTATGCGTTAAATTGGTTTACAGACCACTATCACTTACCACTCTTTATTGTTGAAAATGGTTTTGGAGCTATAGATCAAGTTGCAGCAGATGGTATGGTACATGATGATTATAGAATTGAATATCTAGGTGCCCATATTCGTGAAATGAAAAAGGCTGTAGTTGAAGATGGTGTTGATTTAATGGGTTATACTCCATGGGGATGTATTGATTTGGTTTCAGCTGGTACCGGTGAAATGCGGAAACGTTATGGCTTTATTTATGTAGATAAAGATGACAATGGGAAGGAAAGTTATAATCGTTCCCCGAAAAAATCTTTTGGCTGGTATAAGGAAGTTATTTCATCTAACGGTGAATCAGTAGAATAGTATAAACAAACTGAGATTATTCTCAGTTTGTTTAGCATATTGAGGTGACATATGATTGGAAGTATTGCAGCAATTTTAACAACATTTGCATTTTTACCACAAGTTTTTCGTGTAGTTAAGACAAAGGACACAGGATCTATTGCTCTAGGTATGTATGTTATGCAAGTTATTGGTATTGCATTGTGGCTTGCTCATGGTATTCGTATAGGAGACTTGCCTTTGATTTTAGCAAATAGTGTTTCATTTCTACTTTCAGGAATAATTTTATTTTATAAATTGAAGTATAAATAATTTTTTTCCATATCATTTAGGAAAATGAGGGAATTGTCATTGGAAACGCTTTATTTTATAATAAAAATAGATAACAGATAAGTCAACTTAGCACAGCTTTGATTGGATTTAAGAAAAGGAGAAAATATTATGGCAAAAGCTTTAATTATTTGTGCAGCAGGAATGTCTTCATCACTTATGGCACAGAAAACAACAGAGTTTCTAAAAGGAAAAGGGAAAGATATTGTAGTTGATGCTATTAGTGCTACTGAAGGAGGGAAAGCTATCGCAGCAGCAGCTTTTGATTTGTATCTTGTCAGCCCTCAAACAAAAATGTACTTTAAGCAATTTGAAGAGGCTGGTTCTAAAGCAGGAAAACCAGTTGTACAAATACCTCCTCAAGCCTATATTCCTATTCCAATGGGAATTGAAAAAATGGCTAATTTGATTCTTGAGAATATTTGATGAACACATGAAATGTCAATAAATATTTAAGTTAAGATAAATTGTTTTGAGTTTGATATAAATTGATTTAAGTGTATAATATGCTTCAATATATGAAAACATACGTTTTAGGAGGGAATGAATGTGTTAAACATTAAAGAGAAAGACATCCTTCAATTTTTAATAAAAAATAAGGAACGTTTTGTTACAAGCAAAGAACTAGCAGAATATTTATCCTGTTCAGATAGAACTGTCCGTAATGTACTGAAATTAATTGAGAAGACAATGATTATTCAAGGAGTCCGGTTGATTTCAAAACAAGGTCAAGGGTATCAAATATTTTTTGAGAATCAAGGCGCTTACCAGGAGTTTAGACAAACTTATGAACTGGAAGAAGACTATACGAAAACTGCGGTTTCAAAAGGTGATGATCGTTTAGTATTTATCTTAAATAAATTATTATTTGAGCAAGTTCCAGTTCTTTTTGATGATTTAGCTGATGAACTTTACGTTAGTCGTTCAACATTATCTCATGATTTCAGAAAGATACGAGTGATGTTATCAGAGTATAATTTGTCCATTGAGAGTAGGGCGAATAAAGGAGTTTATGTCTCAGGCGAGGAACGTGATAAACGACGTTTTATCATAAATTATTTCCTAGAGAATCAATTTTTTAAAACAATACATTGCTATGTAAAATTTAACTTTTTTGATCAAACTGTTCCATTAGAAGAATTTGCTAGAATTGTTTTGGATGAATGCCAAGAGGCCAACCTAAAACTATCTGATTTTGTACTACAGAATTTAGTAGTTCACATAGCATTGTCTGTGATTCGTTTAAAATCCGGATTTGAAATAAAAAATATAGACTGTCAGATGACTGATGATGCAACAGAGAGAAAGGTTGCCCAAAGAATTCTTTCTAAAGTAAGAGAAGTAACAAATCAGGAATTTCCAGTTCAGGAAATAGACTACATTACTTTGCATTTGTTAGCTAAGAGTCAACAATGTCAAAAAAATCAGAAGAATATTTCTGAAGAAGTTTTAAAAAAATCTTTATTTAAAACATTTCAGAATTTAGGATTAGATGATATGTATAACTTTTCTTCAGATTTCCAACTAATTGAAGGATTGATAACTCATCTAATGACACTACAAGTACGTTTAGAAAGCCGGATTACCTTAAATAACCCTTTAGTAGATGAAATTAAACAGAATTATAGTGATATATTCTTTATGACTAGAGAAATTCTTGCAAATATGGACAAGTTCTTGGAGTGGACAATATCAGATGATGAAGTAGCATATGTAAGTCTTCACTTTTTAGCTGCTATGGAACGTAGCAAAGAGAGTACTAAGTTTAATATTCTTGCTATTTGTGCAACAGGATTTGGTGCAGCCCAAATGTTAAGAAATCGTTTGGAAACGGAGTTTGGGAAGCGAGTAGAAGTTGTTGATGTAATAGGCTATTATGAATTGAATCAAGAAAAACTTAAAGGAATAGATTTTATAGTGTCAGCTGTTGATTTATCAAATCTATATTTTCAAATCCCAGTTTTTAAAGTTAGTGTGTTTCTTAAGAGTGATGAGATGGAAATGATTAGAAAAGCTATGGTTCAGATGCAAGTTTCTAGTTATGTACAATCATCAAAGATTAACAAATTTGAAAACAACGGCTTTAGACAGTATTTTAGTAAAGAAAACTTTTTAATATGTACTGAATCAGACAAGGTAAATTTACTTGAAAAGATGGTTGAGAGTTTATCTGTTGGTGAATCAAATGAGTTTGAACAATCTTTACTTTATGGAATTAAACAGCGCGAAGAATTAAGTTCAGTTGTTTTTTCTGAAAAAATTGCAGTTCCGCATCCTATTCAGCCCTTTGGTACAGAGGGAAAGGTTTCGGTTGCAATTTGTAAAGATTCGTTACTCTGGGATAATCAAAGTTCACATGTTCAGCTAGTATTTCTTCTATCTCCATCAATATATGGGAACGAAGGTTTGGCAACTGTGACTAAAAAGATAGTCTCTCTGACAGAGAATGATGAATTGCAAAATCAGCTAATATCTTGCAATAACTTTGAAGATTTTATTAACATATTTGAGAAGATAAAATAGGAGGTTCATATGAATCAAGAGGAACTGCAGGTTGCAGCATTTGAAATTATCCTGCATTCGGGAAATGCAAGGTCAGAAATACATGAAGCATTTGCAAAAATGAGAGAAGGTAGTTTTGATGATGCAGAAAGTAAATTAAATCAATCAAATGAGATAATTCTTGAAGCGCATCATGCACAAACCAAACTCTTGCAAGAATACGCAAGTGGAGTGGAAATTAAAATTGAAATTATCATGGTACATGCTCAAGATCATTTAATGACCACTATGACATTATTAGAAGTAGCAAAGGAAATGTTAGCTCTTTATAAGAAAGTTAACTAAATATGTGTTGTTATATAAGGAGGAAATGATATGGATAAAAAAGAACGACAAAAGATTGAACAACAACGTCGAGAGATGGCTCTAACTAATACTTTTTTCAATCGATATCTTCTTCTACGTTATTCAATAGCACTCTTCTTTTTTGGGAATATTTATTGGCTTTTGAATCAGTTTATTAGTCCCTCGCCTATTATTATTTTCCCCATTATGCTCATAGTATTTTCTATTTTAGCAACTGTTGAACAATTTAAACTCTATGGAAATAGGAAAGAAAAGTTGGGAATAACACTAATGTTTGTTAGAATACAAATGCTTATTTCAATAGGATTACTTGTTTTAACTTGGACAAGTTGGTTTAAGAATCTTTTTCCGATTTTTGAAAATAACCAAGTAGCACGTTTATTTGTTTTTGTAGTTCTTCTATTAGGTTTAGTTCTGAGTTTGTTAGACATTAGAAGAATTAAAAAAATTTATAAACGAACAGATAAGGCTTATCAACAATTTGTCCAATTGGAAAAGAACTCACTTAGTTTATAATCCTGATCTAGTATAATTTGTATTTGAAACCAGTCTTTAGAAAGTAAAAATTATTATGTTTTATTAAGGAGGTCTATTTATGGATCAACAAAACGGGTTGTTTGGTTTTCTTGAAAACCATGTTATGGGACCAATGGGCAAACTTGCTCAGTTTAAAGTAGTACGTGCTATCACGGCTGCAGGTATGGCTGCTGTACCATTTACTATTGTAGGATCAATGTTTTTGGTATTCAGTATTTTGCCACAAGCTTTCTCATTTTGGCCAATTGTGGCAGATATTTTCTCTGCTTCATTTGATAAATTCACATCACTTTACATGGTTGCAAACTATGCGACTATGGGTTCTCTATCTCTTTATTTCGTTCTATCACTTGCATATGAATTGACAAAAATTTATGCAGAGGAAGAAGAACTCAATATGAATCCTCTTAATGGTGCCTTGCTTGCCTTGATGGCTTTTGTCATGACAGTACCGCAAATCATTTTTGATGGTGGAATGATGAAGACTGTGACAAGTCTAAAAGAAGGTGCAGTAATTGCAGATGGATGGGCAATGGGAAATGGAGTCGCACGTTTTGGGACAACAGGGATTTTTACCGCAATCATTATGGCAATTGTGACTGTTCTTATTTATCGTATGTGTGTTAAACATAATTGGGTTATTAAAATGCCTGAAGCTGTTCCAGAAGGAGTTTCTCGTGGATTTACCGCTTTGGTTCCGGGATTTGTTGTTGCATTTGTTGTTATCTTTATCAACGGTCTTCTTGTAGCAATGGGAACAGATATTTTTAAAGTCATTGCAATTCCATTTGGTTTTGTATCCAATCTGACTAATTCGTGGATTGGTTTAATGATTATTTATCTATTGACTCAACTACTTTGGATTGTAGGTATCCACGGTGCGAACATTGTTTTTGCATTTGTTAGTCCAATTGCTCTTGCTAACATGGCTGAAAATGCTGCTGGCGGGCACTTCGCTGTTGCAGGTGAATTTTCTAATATGTTTGTAATTGCAGGTGGTTCTGGTGCAACTTTAGGACTATGTTTATATATTGCTTTTGCCTCTAAATCTGAACAGCTTAAAGCAATAGGACGAGCATCTGTAGTTCCGGCCTTATTTAATATTAATGAACCATTAATTTTTGGATTACCTATTATCTATAATCCAGCCTTGGCTATACCATTTATTTTAGCACCAATGGTTACTGCTACTATTTATTACGTAGCGAATTCTCTAAACTTTATTAAGCCAATTATCGCACAGGTTCCATGGCCAACTCCAGTAGGGATTGGAGCTTTCTTAGGGACAGCAGATCTTCGAGCTGTATTAGTTGCTCTAGTATGTGCATTTGCAGCATTCCTAGTCTATCTTCCATTCATCCGTGTATATGATCAAAAATTGGTGAAAGAAGAGCAAGGTATCTAATAAGTAAAAAAGTATACTCGATGATAGAATCCATATAGTTTAAATAATGAGCGTTAACATTAGCAGTGAAGAGGTCTTTTTAAGATATTCTTCTCTGCTTTTTCATATTTTTTCGCTATGTAGGGTATGAAGCAAAATAGAAAGTAGTTCGAATAGTTGATAAACAGGGAATTGCTGTTATTTAAAAAAAACAATAAAGTAAAGTATGTTATCGTAGAATACGATACAATAGTAAAAAAGCAAAAAGAATGCGTTTTATATTTGGGTTTGAGGTTTATAAAATAGGATAAGCATGCTGAAAACTTAGATATGACAAACAAAATAAAATTTTTAAAAGCTACATAGAAACATGGTATAATGTATCTAAAGGAGGTAGCATATGTCCTTAGATATAGATAAAGAAAAGATGACAATCATGGGAATAGCTTTTGAAAACCGATCCGTTTTTAGGAGTGTTTGGTATGCTTTAAGTACAAATATGATTGAAGGATGGCGACCTACGGTTAGTGATGTTGAAAAATTACGAGATGAAGCTCTTGCTCTGGGGATGACTTAATGAAGCGCAACTGTTATGAGTCTTATGACTATGTTGATCCGGATAATTTATATACCGATCCGGGTTCTTCAGTTCTAAGAAATAAGCAGGAAGGAAAAAAGCACGCGAGCTTGAATATCGTATGATTGCTAGTAAGAGTTTGAAATTATTTATCAATCCTATCTTAGTTAATAGTTTAAAAGTAGTTTGTTTCACAACTGCATAAGCTTAGAAAAGTTGAAAAGTGATAACTCTTTAATAAATTCTTGGTTTGTTAAAAGATATTTTGTCCACTACATTTTTTCAATTGACTATTATTTGTCATAGATATAACAGATAGAACATTGCATTCAGAATAATGAAAAACGCATCAAAAATGGTGCGTTCTGTTTTTATGCTACCATAAAAGGAGGAAAACAAATTGAAAATTTTTAAGGGAGAGTTTTATCGAATCTCTGTATTAACAGACAAGCTAGTAAGGTTAGAATACTCTCGAACTGGAAATTTTGAGGATAGAACGACACAACTTATCTATAATAGAGATTTTGGCCAAGTTTCGTTAGATTATATCGAGACATCAAATGTACTAGATATTATGACGGACTATTTTCATCTGCACTTTAATAAAGGAGAATTTAACGCCGAAAATTTATTTATAGAATTAAAAGGAAATTTTGCCGTATATGGTAGTCGCTGGTATTTTGGTGAATCTATTGAAACGTTAAAAGGAACAGCTCGGACTCTGGATAAGGCAGATGGAGCAATCTCGTTAGAAGATGGAATTATTAGCCGAAATGGTATAGCCTTATTGGATGATTCTCAAGGATTTATTTGGGATGAACAATCTGGTTATATTGAGAGAGAAAATCAAATTGACCTGTATTTCTTTGCCTATGGGCATGATTATAGAGGAGCAATCAGAGACTTTTACCATTTGACTGGTTCAACACCCTTGTTGCCAAGATATGCTTTAGGCAATTGGTGGAGTAGATATTGGCCTTATACGTCGGATGAATACTTGGATTTAATAGACAGATTTGAAACAGAGAAAATTCCATTATCTATCGGTGTGTTAGATATGGATTGGCATACAACTGACATTCCAGCTCGTTTTGGAAGTGGCTGGACAGGATATAGTTGGAATAGAAGCTTAATACCAAATCCAGAACAGTTATTGCAACAACTTCATGATAGAAAGTTAAAACTCTCCTTAAATGTCCATCCTGCTGATGGGATACGGGCTTATGAAGAAGCTTATCCTCAAATCGCAAAACGGTTGGGGTTAAATGTAGAACTAGAAGAACCTGCTATTTTTGATTTTTTTAATCCCTCTTTTAGGGAAGCCTACTTTAAAGATGTTCATTATGAGCTAGAAAAGCAGGGAGTAGATTTTTGGTGGATTGACTGGCAACAAGGGACACAAGGTATGCTAGATCCACTTTGGCTTTTAAACCATTATCACTATCAGGATAGTTGTAAAAATGCAGAAGGTGGTTTGATTTTATCAAGATATGCAGGTCCTGGTAGTCACCGCTACCCTGTTGGTTTTTCAGGGGATACTATTATTAGTTGGAATTCCTTAAGGTTTCAACCCTATTTTACAGCGACAGCATCTAATATCGGTTATAGTTGGTGGAGTCATGATATCGGTGGACATATGTTGGGGGATTATGACGAAGAGCTACAAACTAGATGGCTACAGTTTGGTGTTTTTAGTCCGATTACTCGATTACATAGTTCTAGAAGTCCTTTTAATAGTAAAGAACCTTGGTTCTTTTCAGAAACAACATCTAAGATTATGAAGAAATACCTTCGTTTGAGACATCAGATGATTCCCTATCTATATACCATGAATGTAAAGACACATGAGGAAGGTGCCCCATTAATCAGTCCAATCTATTATTTCTATCCAGAGAATGATGAGAGCTATAATGTTCCAAACCAATACTTTTTTGGAACAGAACTGATGGTGGCTCCCATTGTAGAAAAGATGGATTTGACATTCCAATCTGCAAAAGTAGATGTATGGTTCCCTGAAGGTGAATGGTATGACTTCTTTTCAGAGAAAAAATACACAGGTGGTGTGAAGTTAAGTGTTTATAGGGACATCTCGACTACGCCTGTGTTTGCAAAAAGTGGTGCAATCATTCCCTTGGTTGGTTCTGAGATAGGTATGGGTGTTGATTTACCTGAGGTTGTAGATTGGTATGTATTCCCAGGGAAACAACATTCTTTTGAAATGCTTGAAGATCAAAATGGTCAAAGATATAAAACAAGATTATCAATCGATTGGGAAATGGGAATGGTAGAGTTAGCATTACAAGGAGATTCTAGTATCGTTCCAAGCAATAGAAAACATAGAATTCATTTTAAAGGAACGAATGTGTCTATAATTGAATTGCCAAATAAGAATGATACAGCTAAATTTGAATGGAAAGATAATAAAAGGACATCTTTAAATGACGAAGTTTTTAGACTACTAAAGACAGCTTCTCTTCCATATGAATTAAAAGATAGATTGTTAAATCAATTCATCAATGCGAAAAACTCTCATGACTTAATGAATATCTTGCATCATCAGGATAAGGAATTGAGAGGGCGTTTGTTGGAAATGATATTTACTAGCCAAAACTAATTGATATAATTAGAAAGTCATTTGTTTAGTGTATATGAAGATTCTGTATGGTATTCGTTATCACTGGTCACATTGAAAATGTGAAATAAGCACCTACAACATAGACTTTACAACACTTCATGTTTCATATCATGGGGTGTTTTTCTATTTAAGTCAAAGCCAATCAAAAAATCTCACTATTCATCAGGTTAAAGGAAACCTAATCATAGTGAGATTGTGAATTATAGTAGAGTTTGTATCGCCTCTTCAATTTGTTTTGGGTCTGTTTTTGAAGAAAAGCGTTCAAAGACTTGCCCATCACGACTAATGAGAAACTTAGCGAAATTCCATTCGATTCGTTTTCCTAGTGGGCCAGATTTATGGTCTTTTAACCAGACATAGAGAGGGTCTGCTTCCTTACCGTTGACCTTAATCTTGGCAAAACGTGGGAAGGTGGTTTGAAAATGTAGGCTACAGAAGGCGTTGATTTCCTCTGCGCTGCCGGGTGCTTGTCCCATAAACTGATTGCAAGGGAAATCCAATATTTCGAAGCCCTGATCTTGATAGCGTTCATAGAGTTCTTGAAGTCCCTGGTACTGGGGCGTTAAACCACATCCAGTAGCAGTGTTGACAATCAAGAGAACTTTGCCACGATAGCTATCCAAGGGAGTTGCTTGGTTGTTTTGGTTCAAAACGGAAAAATCATAAAGTGAAGTCATGAGGGCCTCTTTTCTTTTTCTACATTGTAACAGTTTTTACTTTTTTCGTCGAGTCGGATGGAAGATATTGTTGAAGAATAAGCCCTCAATATGATAGAAACCGTTTACAAATAACTTTAAAAATGGTATGATTTAATTAAACCGGTTTACTTTGTTGCTATAAATCTCTAATTTGAGATTTAGTTCCTATTGATTTTACAATATGTTTATTGGAGTGTATACATGCAAACAAAAACAAAGAAGCTCATTGTGAGTTTGTCTTCACTTGTTTTATCAGGATTTTTATTAAACCATTATATGACAGTTGGAGCGGAAGAAACGACTACGAATACCATTCAGCAAAGCCAGAAGGAAGTTCAGTATCAGCAAAGGGATACAAAAAATTTAGTTGAAAATGGTGATTTTGGTCAGACGGAGGACGGAAGCAGTCCGTGGACAGGAAGCAAAGCTCAGGGGTGGTCAGCTTGGGTAGACCAGAAGAATAGTTCTGCAGATGCCTCAACTCGAGTCATTGAGGCTAAGGATGGGGCTATCACTATCTCAAGCCCTGAGAAATTAAGGGCAGCGGTTCACCGTATGGTTCCTATTGAAGCTAAGAAAAAGTATAAACTGCGTTTCAAGATTAAAACAGATAATAAAGTCGGGATTGCCAAAGTTCGTATCATTGAGGAAAGTGGTAAGGACAAGCGATTGTGGAATTCTGCAACGACGTCAGGAACAAAGGACTGGCAGACCATTGAAGCAGACTATAGCCCGACTTTAGATGTTGATAAAATCAAGCTGGAGTTATTCTATGAAACAGGAACTGGGACTGTTTCCTTTAAGGATATTGAGCTGGTAGAGGTAGCAGACCAGCCTTCTGAGGATTCTCAAACAGATAAACAGCTTGAGGAAAAGATTGATTTACCAATTGGAAAAAAACATGTTTTTTCTCTTGCGGACTATACTTATAAGGTAGAAAATCCTGACGTTGCTTCAGTCAAAAATGGAATTTTAGAACCTCTTAAGGAAGGGACAACCAATGTCATTGTCAGTAAAGATGGCAAGGAAGTGAAAAAGATTCCTTTGAAGATTCTAGCCTCTGTTAAGGATGCATACACAGACCGTTTGGATGACTGGAATGGCATCATCGCTGGGAATCAATACTATGATTCTAAAAATGAACAGATGGCCAAATTAAACCAGGAATTGGAAGGAAAGGTAGCTGATAGCCTATCCAGTATTTCAAGTCAGGCGGACCGCATCTATTTGTGGGAAAAATTTTCAAATTATAAAACGTCTGCAAATCTGACTGCCACTTATCGGAAATTGGAGGAGATGGCCAAGCAAGTGACCAATCCTTCTTCTCGTTATTATCAAGATGAAACTGTCGTTCGAACAGTCAGGGATTCCATGGAATGGATGCATAAACATGTCTACAATAGTGAAAAGAGCATTGTTGGGAACTGGTGGGATTATGAAATCGGTACACCTCGTGCCATCAACAATACCTTGTCTCTGATGAAAGAATACTTCTCTGATGAGGAAATTAAAAAATATACAGATGTGATTGAAAAATTTGTACCAGATCCCGAACATTTCCGAAAGACGACTGATAACCCATTTAAGGCTCTAGGTGGAAACTTAGTTGATATGGGAAGAGTAAAAGTAATAGCTGGTTTACTGCGTAAGGATGATCAAGAAATTTCTTCTACCATTCGCTCGATTGAGCAAGTGTTCAAGTTGGTAGACCAAGGTGAAGGTTTTTATCAAGATGGATCCTATATCGACCACACCAATGTTGCCTATACGGGTGCTTATGGGAATGTTTTGATTGATGGCCTGTCTCAACTGTTGCCAGTCATTCAAAAGACCAAGAGTCCAATCGATAAAGATAAAATGCAAACCATGTACCACTGGATTGATAAATCGTTTGCTCCTTTGCTGGTGAATGGAGAGCTGATGGATATGAGTCGTGGACGCTCGATCAGTCGTGCAAATAGCGAGGGGCACGTGGCCGCAGTAGAAGTACTAAGAGGGATTCACCGAATAGCGGATATGTCTGAAGGAGAAACCAAACAACGTTTGCAGAGTCTTGTGAAGACCATTGTTCAATCGGATAGTTATTATGATGTCTTTAAGAATTTGAAGACTTATAAGGATATCAGTTTAATGCAATCCTTGTTAAGTGATGCAGGAGTCGCAAGTGTTCCAAGACCAAGTTACCTATCTGCCTTTAACAAGATGGATAAAACAGCCATGTACAATGCAGAGAAAGGGTTTGGATTTGGCTTGTCACTCTTTTCCAGTCGTACCTTGAATTACGAACACATGAACAAGGAAAATAAACGTGGTTGGTATACGAGTGATGGGATGTTCTATCTTTACAATGGCGATTTGAGTCACTATAGCGATGGCTACTGGCCAACAGTCAATCCATATAAGATGCCTGGTACAACAGAGACGGATGCTAAGAGAGCGGATAGCGATACAGGTAAAGTTCTACCGTCTGCTTTCGTTGGAACGGTCAAACTAGATGATGCCAATGCGACAGCAACCATGGATTTCACCAACTGGAATCAAACATTGACTGCTCATAAGAGCTGGTTTATGCTGAAGGATAAGATCGCCTTTTTAGGAAGCAATATCCAAAACACTTCAACAGATACTGCTGCAACTACAATTGACCAGAGAAAACTGGAATCAAGTAATCCATATAAAGTCTATGTCAATGATAAAGAAGCCTCCCTTACAGAACAAGAAAAGGATTATCCTGAAACCCAAAGTGTCTTTTTAGAATCGTCCGATTCGAAAAAGAATATTGGTTACTTTTTCTTTAAGAAGAGTTCAATCAGTATGAGTAAGGCTTTGCAAAAGGGAGCCTGGAAGGATATCAATGAAGGACAGTCAGACAAGGAAGTTGAAAATGAATTTCTTACGATTAGTCAGGCTCATAAGCAAAATGGAGATTCTTATGGCTATATGCTCATTCCTAACGTGGATCGTGCCACCTTCAATCAAATGATAAAAGAGTTAGAAAGTAGCCTCATCGAAAATAACGAAACCCTTCAGTCTGTTTATGATGCTAAACAAGGAGTTTGGGGCATTGTGAAATATGATGATTCTGTCTCTACTATTTCCAACCAATTCCAAGTTTTGAAACGTGGAGTCTATACTATTCGAAAAGAAGGGGATGAATATAAGATTGCCTACTATAATCCTGAAACTCAGGAATCAGCTCCAGATCAGGAAGTCTTTAAAAAGCTAGAGCAAGCAGCTCAGCCACAAGTACAGAATTCAAAAGAAAAGGAAAAATCTGAAGAGGAAAAGAACCATTCGGATCAAAAGAATCTCCCTCAGACAGGAGAAGGTCAGTCAATCTTGGCAAGTCTAGGGTTCTTGCTACTTGGGGCGTTTTATTTATTCCGTAGAGGAAAGAACAACTAATTTGTTCATCATCTAGATGAATTACATGAAACTGTGGAAAATAGAAAAAATCCGAAGAAGGCTAAATATCTTCGGATTTTTCTTTTAAAAAGGGATAAGTTGATACTTATCCTTTTTTACTTCATTATGTGACTATAGCGTTTTGAAACTAGAATAGGACGTCATAACTGCTAAAAGATTTCTATAAATTCATTTGATTTTCCTAATCAATTTGTTCGTATCCTATTTCGCTCCACTATATTAGTCCGTCTCGCTCCGTGAGGTGCGAGACAAAACAACCACCCGCTATGCGGGTGCGCGTCGAAGATTATACCAAAAAAACTCCAAACGCGATACAATAAAGGTGTTCAATCCAATTGTAAAGCGAAAGGAGAAAAAATATGGCACAAAAGACTCATAGTTTATCATACACAAAGTGGATGTGTTCTATCATATTGTGTTCACCCCTAAGTATAGACGAAAAGTCATCTATAATCAATATAGAAGTAGTTTAGGCGAAATATTTCATCGCTTGTGTAGTTATAAAGGTGTTGAAATGATCGAGGGTCACTTAATGCCAGACCATGTACACATGTTAGTCAGTATTCCACTAAGGCTAAGTGTTTCAAGTTTTATGGGTTATTTAAAAGGCAAAAGTGCACTCATGATGTTTGACAAACACGCCAATCTCAAGTACAAGTTTGGGAATCGGCATTTCTGGGCGGAAGGTTATTATGTAAGTACAGTAGGGCTTAATAAAGCCACAATTAAGAAATATAGTCAAGATTAAAGAAATTATCCAGTGGATGATTTCTTCACGAGTATGAAAATTTGAGAACGAGTAAAGCATGATATATAGTAAAATGAAATAAGAACAGAACAAATCGATCAGGACAGTCAAATCGATTTTTAACAATGTTTTAGAAGTAGATGTGTACTATTCCAGTTTCAATCTACTATAGCACTAGATAAATTGAGTGTAAAAGAATATGAGGATCCCTTTAGGGATAGTGGTAAGTAATACCAAAGTCTCTTAAAGAGGCAAGTGACGAGTCAAGAGCAATAAGGCTTGAACAACGTGAAAGCCAGCGTCTTTAGGCGCTTGGCTGATGATTTGGGCTTATAGCTCTGAGATAAACCACCCGTTTGACGGGTGGTTATGATTTTATCTGAGTGTAACATACTGTTGGGCAATCTCGCTGATGCGGTCAAAGTTGCCTTGGGAAGCGAGTTTATTGAGTTCGCCACCAATTCCAACGGCATCTGCACCAGCAGCGAACCATTGAGGGATGTTGTTTAGGCCGACTCCTCCGGTTACCATTACGGAAACTTGTGGGATCGGTGCCTTAACTGCAGAGATATATGCTGGACTGAGAGTACTACCTGGGAAGAGTTTGATGATTTCACTACCGGCTTCAAGTGCAGTCGTGATCTCTGTGAGGGTAATACAGCCTGGAATGTACGGTGTGCTGTAGAGATTGCACATTTTCGCAGTTTCAGCATGGAAAGATGGAGAAACAACGTAATTTGCTCCAGCTAGAATGGCATCTCTAGCAGTTACGGCATCAAGCACAGTACCTGCACCGATACAAACACTCTGATCGTCCTGATACAAGTCTACAAGTTCCTTGATGATTTGTCCTGCATACTGATTGGTATAGGCGATTTCAATAGCTTTGATACCGCCCTTGATACAAGCAATCGAGGCTTGTAGTCCTTCTTCCTTTGTATTTCCTCGAATGACAGCGACAATTTTCTGTTTTTTTAGTTCAATAATCGTATCTGATTTGGTCATGTAATTCTCCTAACGAATGATATCTTGTGCATTTGCCAGTAAATTTTCAATACTAGTTGAGGAAGTGGAGAGATGGTCTCCTGGAAGAGTGCATTTGAGAGTTGCGCTCGCAACTGCAAAGTCAATGGTAGTTTTTAGGGAGGAAAGATGGAGTAGTTGGTAAAGGGCACCAGATATAAAGGCATCCCCGCTACCAATTCGTTGATAGACTGCAGTTTTTAGTTGGACAGACTCTTCAAATCGTTCTTCCAGAGCATAGGCTTGATAGACATTTTTGTCTTGCTCATCACTAGATCGGAGGGTATGGAAAATGGCCTTGAAACCATAGGCTTCTTTTAAAAGTCGCATGCGATTTTCCACCTCTTCTAGGCTAGCACTGTCTCTTGGGAACATCTCTAGATTTTGGTCATCAATCATGAGAGGATCAATACCGAAGCAATAGTCAGTAAAACGTGCAAACTTAGAAAATTCATACTTGGCTTCTAGGACTGAAATCATCTTTGTTCTCAGATTGAGATCCATTGAAACGACAATTCCTCGGCGCTTGGCTTCTTCCAAGAGTAGGAGAAGGATCGCACGGACCTCTTGACCGATAGCTATGGTGATTCCACTAAAATGAAAATGGCTAATCCCCTGAAAGAGAGAATCCATATCTAGCATGTTTGGCCGAATCTGGCTGATACTCGTATGCTTACGATCGTAGAAAACTTCACTTTGACGACAACCAAAGCCGTTCTCCAAATAGTAGAGGCCGATTCGATCGCCAAGCCGACAGATTGAACTGGTATCGATTTGGTGCTGTTTCAAGAATGTGAGAAAACGATCTCCAATCTCGTTGGCAGGGAGTGCGGTAAAGACTTTCGTTGAGATACCCAGGGCTTGCAAATTACAAGCGATGTTAATTTCTGATCCGCCAAAATAAGTCGAACTGGCAACATGATCGCCGATACTGGTGGCATCTAATGGTGAGATTCGAATTAATGGTTCGCCAAACAGTAATATTTTCGTCATCCATTAGTTCCTTTCTGGTTTAGAATAGCTTTACTTGGCTAATACTTCTTTCAAATAAGCAGCGACTTCATCATCTTGGCAGTTTTCAAAGAAGTATTCTTGGAAGTATTTGCCAGAGATGGTGTCTTTGAGGAAGTCTTGGTCGATTGTTTTAAGGATGGTCATCAAATCATTGTGGGTGATTTGTTTCACCTCGTTTAAGATACGAGCGTTGCGTTGTTCAGGGATTACACGTTCTCTTGGGTAGCCACCGCCCATTTCTTCAGCAAATAAGCGTTCAAACATCAATTTGAGGGTCAGTTCTGCCCCCCAGCCAAATCCTTTGGCATAAGGGATAGACAAGGCGTTACCACCATTGATTTGAGAATAAAGGTAAGCGTCAGTTGGGTCCACTGCTAGACCACAGACAACACCAGGGAAGCTGTTTAAAGCAAGCATAGCCCCTACACCCGTACCACAGCCGGTAACAACAAAGTCAACTGCCTTTGTATTTAAAAGGATGGCAGCCATTAGTCCGTTCTGCACATAAGTTAATTGACTTTCTCCTTCTTCTCCACGCATACCATAGTTAAATAATTGGTAGCCTTTTTTATCTGTCGCTTCTTTTAGACTATCGTAAATAATGTGATTCTTGCTAGCTTGACTATTTTCATTGATTAATGCGATTTTCATAAGATCTTCTTTCTATTTTTACTCAGGTTGTTTTCCGATGTAGGCTAAGATACCGCCATCTACATATAGGATGTGGCCATTGACAAAATTGCTGGCATCACTAGCGAGAAAGACAGCAGGGCCCATCAAATCTTCAGGATTTCCCCAACGTGCAGCAGGTGTTTTTGCAATGATGAACTGGTCAAATGGGTGGCGAGAACCATCTTCTTGCAACTCACGAAGAGGTGCTGTTTGAGGAGTGGCAATATAACCCGGTCCAATTCCGTTACATTGGATATTGGCTTCACCGTATTCAGACGCAATGTTGCGGGTCAACATTTTCAAGCCCCCTTTAGCAGCAGCATAAGCGCTAACTGTTTCACGTCCCAGTTCGCTCATCATCGAACAAATATTGATAATCTTTCCATGCCCTTTCTTTATCATAGAAGGAATAACTGCCTTTGAAACGATAAATGGTGCGTTTAAGTCAATATCGATGACCTTACGGAAATCAGCGGCGCTCATTTCGCACATTGGAACTCGGCGGATAATACCAGCGTTATTAACGAGGATGTCAATGACACCAACCTCTTGTTCGATTTGCTTGACCATGGCTTGGATACCGTCCTCGTCTGTCACGTCACAGACATATCCATGGGCTTCGATGCCAACTTCACGATAAGCTTCAATCCCTTTATTGACCAGATCTTGATTGATATCGTTAAAGACAATAGTAGCGCCGGCTTCAGCGTAGGATTTGGCAATAGCAAATCCAATTCCATAAGAAGCGCCGGTGATGAGAGCAATTTTTCCTTTTAAAGAAAACTGCTCAATTGAGAATGATGTATTTGTCATTTGATACTTCCTTTCAAATTTGTTAAGACTTCTCTATAACCAAATTATATTCTAGTAAACCGGTTTTGTCAATAAATAAATATTTTTATTTATAAAAAGATTTATTTTCCTTAAAAATGGAATATTTTGAAATTTCTGTCTATTAGAATGATTAAAAAGATAATGAAAGCGCTAATATTTTTTTAAAAAAACTATTGACAAGATAAAAATAAAGGATTACAATGGGGAATATAAAGTAAACCGGTAAACCTAAACAAGAAAGGAGAAAAGATGAAAATTGTACTTGTAGGGCATGGACATTTTGCTACAGGGATTTATAGTTCTTTACAATTGATTGCAGGCAATCAAGAAAATGTGGAGGCGATTGACTTTGTGGAAGGAATGTCAGCAGATGAACTCAAGCAAAAAATCTTACTTGCAATTTCAAATGAAGAAGAAGTTTTAATCCTAAGTGATCTCTTGGGAGGATCGCCATTCAAGGTTTCTTCTACCATAATGGGAGAAAATCCAGCCAAAACAATGAATGTTCTCTCGGGTTTGAACTTAGCCATGTTAATGGAAGCAGTCTTTGCTAGAATGACTCATAGCTTTGATGAGGTTGTTAATAAATCAGTAGTGGCGGCCCAGGGCGGAGTCGTAAATGGTAAAGAATTGTTTTCAACGGATGCAGAGGAAGAGGAAGAAGATTTCGAATCGGGTATTTAAAGGGTAAAAGAATGATAAAAAAGGTTACGATTGAAAAAATAAAATCGCCTGAGCGCTTCTTAGAAGTACCACTTCTGACGAAAGAAGAAGTCGGCCAGGCAATCGATAAGGTTATTCGGCAGTTAGAACTCAACCTTGACTATTTCAAGGAAGATTTCCCTACGCCAGCTACCTTTGATAATGTCTATCCAATCATGGATAACACGGAATGGACCAATGGTTTCTGGACAGGAGAACTGTGGTTGGCTTATGAATACAGTCAACAGGATGCATTTAAAAACATCGCTCATAAAAATGTTCTTTCTTTCCTGGATCGTGTCAATAAGAGAGTAGAATTGGATCACCATGATCTCGGCTTCTTGTACACACCGTCTTGTATGGCTGAATATAAGATAAATGGAGATGGAGAGGCTAGAGAAGCAACCTTGAAAGCTGCAGATAAGTTGATTGAACGCTATCAAGAAAAAGGTGGTTTTATTCAAGCTTGGGGAGACTTGGGCAAGAAAGAGCATTACCGTTTGATTATCGACTGCTTGCTCAATATCCAACTCTTATTCTTTGCTTATCAAGAAACAGGCGATCAAAAATACTACGATATTGCAGAAAGTCATTTCTATGCTTCAGCTAATAATGTAATCCGTGATGACGCTTCGTCCTTCCACACCTTCTATTTTGATCCTGAGACAGGTCAACCCTTTAAAGGTGTAACGAGACAAGGGTATAGTGATGATTCATGCTGGGCACGTGGTCAATCATGGGGAGTCTATGGTATTCCTTTGACTTATCGTCACTTAAAAGACGAGTCCTGCTTTGACTTGTTTAAGGGTGTGACCAATTATTTCTTGAATCGTCTGCCAAAAGATCATGTGTCCTATTGGGATTTGATTTTTAATGATGGTAGTGATCAATCACGAGATTCTTCAGCAACAGCTATCGCCGTCTGTGGGATTCATGAAATGCTAAAACATCTTCCAGAGGTGGATGCTGACAAAGATATTTATAAACATGCTATGCATGCCATGCTTCGTTCCTTGATCGAACATTATGCAAATGATCAATTTACCCCTGGTGGGACAAGTCTCCTCCACGGTGTGTACTCATGGCATTCAGGTAAAGGAGTGGATGAAGGCAATATCTGGGGTGACTACTATTACCTAGAAGCCCTTATCCGTTTCTACAAAGACTGGAACCTATATTGGTAGGAGGAGAAATATGACAATGCCAAATATTATTATGACCCGTATCGATGAACGGTTGATTCATGGGCAAGGACAACTTTGGGTAAAATACCTAGGTTGTAATACGGTCATTGTTGCCAATGACGAAGTAAGCACAGACAAGATGCAACAAACTCTGATGAAAACAGTTGTGCCAGACTCAGTTGCCATGCGTTTCTTCCCTTTGCAAAAGGTGATTGATATCATTCACAAGGCTAATCCTGCTCAAACGATCTTTATCGTTGTAAAGGATGTGAAGGACGCTTTAACCTTGGTAGAAGGTGGTGTCCCTATCAAAGAAATCAATATTGGGAACATTCACAATGCTACTGGTAAAGAGCAAGTGACACGCTCCATCTTCCTGGGTGAAGAGGACAAGGCAGCCCTCAAGGAATTAAGCCAAACTCATCAAGTAACATTTAATACGAAAACAACTCCAACAGGAAATGATGGAGCTGTTCAAGTCAACATTATGGACTATATTTAAAAGAGGAGATCGTTATGTCGATTAATGTATTTCAAGCGATTTTAATTGGATTATGGACAGCTTTCTGTTTTAGTGGAATGCTGTTAGGAATTTACACCAATAGATGTATTGTTCTGTCATTTGGTGTCGGAATTATTCTAGGTGATCTGCCTACTGCTCTTGCAATGGGAGCTATTGGTGAATTGGCTTATATGGGATTCGGTGTTGGTGCTGGAGGTACTGTTCCACCAAACCCAATCGGACCTGGTATCTTTGGTACCTTGATGGCTATCACTAGTGCTGGTAAAGTCAGTCCAGAAGCGGCTCTTGCCCTCTCTACTCCGATTGCTGTGGCGATTCAATTCTTACAAACTTTCGCCTACACTGTACGTGCTGGTGCGCCTGAAACGGCGATGAAGCACTTGAAAAACCATAATTTGAAGAAATTCAAGTTCACTCTAAATGCAACAATTTGGTTGTTTGCCTTTATTGGATTTACCTTGGGTTGCTTGGGTGCCCTTTCAATGGATACCTTGTTGAAACTCGTAGACTACATTCCACCGGTATTGCTTACAGGTTTGACAGTTGCTGGTAAAATGCTCCCAGCTATCGGTTTTGCGATGATCTTGTCAGTGATGGCTAAGAAAGAGTTGATTCCCTTTGTCTTGTTGGGATATGTTTGTGCAGCTTATCTAAACATCCCAACAATTGGTATTGCAATTGTAGGTACTATCTTTGCTTTGATTGAATTTTATAACAAGCCAAAAACAGCGGATCATGTGGTAGAGGAGGAAGCACACGATGACTGGATCTAACAAATTAACAAAACGTGATTATCTTAAAACGTCTTTGCGGGCATTCTTTTTACAAAATGGATTTAACTATAGTAACTATCAAGGGTTGGGATATGTCAATGTAATGTATCCTGTTTTGAAAAAACACTATGGAGAGGATCAGGAAGGTTTCTACCAAGCCTTGGAAGAAAACTGTGAATTCTATAATACCAATCCACACTTCCTGCCTTTTATTACCAGCTTGCACCTTGTAATGTTGGAAAATGGCCGACCAACAAAAGAAACACGTAGCATCAAGATGGCCTTGATGGGACCATTAGCAGGTATTGGGGATTCTCTCTCTCAATTCTGTTTAGCTCCATTGTTCTCAACCATCGCAGCTTCGTTTGCTCAAGAAGGCTTGGTTGTCGGTCCAATCTTGTTCTTCCTTGCGATGAATACGATTTTAACAGCGATTAAATTGTCAACTGGTCTGTATGGATACAAACTAGGAACGACTGTGATTGATAAACTAAGCGAGCAGATGGCAACGATTTCTCGTATTGCCAATATTATTGGTGTAACCGTAATTGCTGGTTTGGCAGCGACATCTGTTAAGATTATGGTACCGATCACCTTTGCTGCAGGGGAAGTTAAAGCAGACGCTAAACAAAGTATCGTAAGTATTCAGGGAATGCTTGATAAGGTTGCTCCAGCTCTTCTACCAGCCCTATTTACACTTTTAGTTTACTACTTGATCAAAGAAAAGAAATGGACAACATATAAACTCGTTATTTTAACAGTTATCATCGGAATTATCGGAAGCTGGCTTAAGATTATAGCTTAATGGATACAACATTGTTTTATGGAATAGTGATTGTCTTGGCAGTGAGTCCCCTTTTACTGTCAAGCTTTCATTCTATTCGTCAGCAAAAGTTGCTTCGCAAACAGATGGAGCAACGACAAGAGTATTTAGCTTCTTTAACATCTGGTGATGAAGTGTTGTTATTGTCTGGAATTCATGGAAAAATCATTTCTATCAAAGATGACTTGGTCTCCTTGCAGATTGCAAAAGGTGTGGTCATCTATGTAGAAAAGGAAAGTGTAATGGGAAAGACAAAAGAACTGCTTTTTAAGTAGTTCTTTTTCTGGTAATAGATAATGAAAGAAGAAAGAAGACAATTTTTTGAAAGAGTCGATGGAAACCAATGTCGTGATTATATCTTGTCGCACTGTTCAAAAGACTATGAGAAAGTCAAGAGTTCCCTTGAACGCTTGATGGACAATCGTTTTATGTTTGATAGTCCTTGGGATATGGAGCCTTGTTCAAAAATCCATCAAATCCAGCCGATGGTATGGGATCAAGTATTTGAAGATGATCCAGAATGGGCTTATATGCTCAATCGACAAGAATATCTCTTGCAGTTTATGATAGGGTATCTGGTAGAAGGAGATAAGAGCTATATTCAAAAGTGCAAGTTCTTTCTATTTGATTGGATTGAGCAGGTGAGAGAATTTTCTCCTCAATCCTTGATGACTAGAACCTTGGATACGGGTATTCGTTCCTTTACTTGGTTGAAACTACTCTTGCTCCTCTTGAAATTTGACTTGCTAGAGGAGAAAGAACTAGAGAAAATTTTGGTCAGTCTAGAAAAGCAGATTGACTTTATGAAAAGCTACTATCGCGCCAAGTACACCCTTAGTAACTGGGGGATTTTACAAACAATTCCGATGCTTGCTATCTATCATTTCTTTGCAGATAAGATGGACCTAGAAGAAGCTTACCATTTTGCTTCAGAGGAGTTGAAACAGCAAATTGAGACACAGATTTTAGGAGATGGAAGCCAGTTTGAACAGTCGATTCTCTATCATGTAGAGGTTTATAAAGCCTTGCTGGATTTGTGTCTCTTGCTTCCAGACTTGCAAGATAGTTACCAAGAGTTGCTGGAAAAGATGGCGACCTATATTCAAATGATGACAGGCTTAGATGGACGAACTTTGGCTTTTGGTGATAGCGATTCTACAGAAACGACAGAAATGTTGAGCCTGTCTGCTGTGGTTTTGAACAAGGAAGACCTTCTTAACGGTCTGGATGTTAAAGTCGATTTGCTTAGCCTCTTGTTCCTGGGGCGAGAAAAGGTCAAGCGACTGCAGGAATTTGAAAGGAGAGCTTGGCAGCCTAAGTCCATGATCTTTGAAGACTCTGGACATGTCTGCATTAAGGATGAACATCGTTATCTATTTTTCAAAAATGGTCCGCTAGGAAGTGCCCATAGCCATAGTGACGAGAATAGTTTTTGCTTACAGTATCAAGACCAACCTATTTTCATAGATGCTGGGCGTTATTCTTATCGGGAGATATATGAACGTTATCTCTTAAAGAGTGCTTGGAGTCATTCGACCTGCATTGTAGATGGGAAAGCTCCGGAAAGAATCACAGGATCCTGGGAATATGAATACTATCCTCACTCCCTGTTTTGTCACCATAAAGAAAGGGAGGGAGTGCATTATATTGAGGGGGCTTATTGGTCAGCAGAACCTGATTTGCCTTATCTTCACAAGAGAAAAATCCTCATGTTGGTAGAGGATGTCTGGCTCTTGGTAGATGACATCAGGTGTCAAGGTCAGCATGAGGCGTTGACTCAGTTTATCCTTGACAAGGATGTGACCTATCAAGATGGGAAAATCAATCAGTTGAGACTATGGAGTGAAGTTGATTTTGATTTGGAAGATACCATCATTTCTCCTAAATACAATGAGCTTGAAAGAAGTAGCAAACTCACCAAGCGCCAATTCTTTGAGAATCAGATGCTGGATTATACCATCATTGCGCATGAGAGTTTTGAAATCATCCGTCATTCTGTCTACCAGACAGATGATCGTGAAGTGGAAAATGCTCTGGCTTTTGAAGTGAAAAATGACGAAACAGACAAGCTGATTCTGTTATTAAGCGAGGATATTGGTGTAGGTGAAAAATTGTGCCTCGTTGACGGAACAAAAATGCGTGGAAAATGTCTAGTATATGATAAAATAAATGAGAGAATGATTCGCTTGCAGTGCTAGAAATAGGCATTTTGAATAGTGAATATGTTATAATAAGTATTAGTAGGAGGTGTTTTAGATTGGAGAAGAAACTGACCATAAAAGACATTGCGGAAATGGCTCAGACCTCGAAAACAACCGTGTCATTTTACCTAAACGGGAAATATGAAAAAATGTCCCAAGAGACACGTGAAAAGATTGAAAAAGTTATTCATGAAACAAATTACAAACCGAGCATTGTTGCGCGTAGCTTAAACTCCAAACGAACAAAATTAATCGGTGTTTTGATCGGTGATATTACCAACAGTTTCTCAAACCAAATTGTTAAGGGGATTGAGGATATCGCCAGCCAGAATGGCTACCAGGTAATGATAGGAAATAGTAATTACAGCCAAGAGAGTGAGGACCGGTATATTGAAAGCATGCTTCTCTTGGGAGTAGACGGCTTTATTATTCAGCCGACCTCTAATTTCCGAAAATATTCTCGTATCATCGATGAGAAAAAGAAGAAAATGGTCTTTTTTGATAGTCAGCTCTATGAACACCGGACTAGCTGGGTTAAAACCAATAACTATGATGCCGTTTATGACATGACCCAGTCCTGTATCGAAAAAGGTTATGAGCATTTTCTCTTGATTACAGCGGATACGAGTCGTTTGAGTACTCGGATTGAGCGGGCAAGTGGTTTTGTGGATGCTTTAACAGATGCTAATATGCGTCACGCCAGTCTAACCATTGAAGATAAGCATACGAATTTGGAAGAAATTAAGGAATTTTTACAAAAAGAAATCGATCCCGATGAAAAAACTCTGGTATTTATCCCTAACTGTTGGGCCCTACCTCTAGTCTTTACCGTTATCAAAGAGTTGAATTATAACTTGCCACAAGTTGGGTTGATTGGTTTTGACAATACGGAGTGGACTTGCTTTTCTTCTCCAAGTGTTTCGACGCTGGTTCAGCCCTCCTTTGAGGAAGGACAACAGGCTACAAAGATTTTGATTGACCAGATTGAAGGCCGCAATCAAGAAGAAAGGCAACAAGTCTTGGATTGTAGTGTGAATTGGAAAGAGTCGACTTTCTAAAATGAAGGAAAATGACTTGCAATCTCTGTTAAGAAATAAAATAATCCCACCTAGAACAAGCTAGGTGGGATTATTTGCCTATGAAATGAGAAATTATGGGAGCAAGCTCCTAAATCAACTGTTTTTGATCTACTTCTTTAACTACTTGATAAAAGTTATAGAAGTAGGCCAAACTTGAAATGATGGTTACGACTAGGAATATTGAAAATTTCCATTGGACAGGGTTGGTTAAAAGTTGTGGAAAGGATATGAGGAGAAAGAAGAGGGCTGCGTTGAGGACAGGTATCCGTTTTGACTGTATTTTCTCAAGTCCTTTATTGAGCGCAGGAAGAAAGAGGAGTAGGAGTAGTAAAACTGTATGAGAAACAGCTCCTGAAATAAGGGCGAAGAAAAGGAAAATACTGATAAAAACATGAATGATCAGTAGTCTAGCTAGTGATTTCATAAGGCACCTCCTAATCCTGGTCTTTTTTAGCTCTTGCAATACGAAGTGAGTCGACAATATGTATCATCACTCCGAAAAAGAAAGCTCCCAGTATAGTTTTAAAAATATGTTTTGTATTTAGAAGAGAACTGATAAAATTTGGATTTTCACTTGTTAGGGTATCAATGAGTGGAATTATAAAAAATATCACTGTTCCATAAATCGAACCTGCTTTCAGACCAGGATAACGTAACTGTTTCTTTTCTTTTTTCATGAGTTTCCTCCTAATCCTCATCTTGATTTTTCTTAGTTTTTGCAATGCGACGGGAGATGAGGAACTGTATGCTCGCTCCGAAGAAAATAGAACCGAGAATACTTGATACACCATTTCTTATAGTGAGAAGAGAATGAAAATAGTCCTGACCTTCATCTATGAGTATACTGAGAAGAGGAGTTATAAAAAACATCCATAGACCAAAGAACAAACCTGCTTTCAGACCTGGGTAGTGTAGTTGCTTGCTTTCTTTCTCATTCAGCATATCTGGTTCAATGACTGTGATGCCTGTTTTTTTCATTTGGTAGGTGACATAGCCAGAAGCGATGAGGGCAATCACTAAAATCAGAGGAGGATAGATTAGAGCCACTTCTTGAGGGTATTTATAGGCCAGAAGGAGTGGAATAAGATTTCCGAAAATCATCAGATAAAAGAGGACGATAAAGACTTGGTTCCCAATACTATCGGCCTCACGCCGTTTGTATTCGTCAAGGGGACCAGAAATACCGTATGTGCGTTTGATCAGTTTTTCAGTGAAGGTTTCTTTTTTCATGAGTTTGCTCCTTTTTTAAAAATCTTCCTTCCAAAAGAGACTGTTGAGGTCAGTTTGGAGGCTGCGGGCGAGATTGAGACAGAGTTCCAGAGTTGGATTGTACTTGTCGTTTTCAATCATATTGATAGTCTGTCTCGAGACACCGATATCCTTGGCGAGCTCGAGCTGGGAAATGCCCAGTTCCTTGCGAAATTCTTTCACACGATTCATCTGGTCTCCTTTCTGATTTATGTCGTATATATTTGACTTTATTATAGTCTTTTAAACATAAAGTGTCAAGTATTTTTGACATATTTTTTGAAGAAATAGTAGTCTCCTTGTCCTATTTGTCTGACAAGTGCAAGCTGGTCGGATTTGTGGTAAAATAGATAAGATATGACAAAAGAATTTCATCATGTAACGGTCTTACTCCACGAAACGATTGATATGCTTGACGTAAAACCTGACGGTATCTACGTTGATGCGACTTTGGGTGGAGCAGGCCATAGCGAGTATTTATTAAGTAAATTAAGTGAAAAAGGCCATCTCTATGCCTTTGACCAGGATCAGAATGCCATTGACAATGCGCAAAAACGCTTGGCACCTTACATTGAGAAGGGAATGGTGACCTTTATCAAGGACAACTTCCGTCATTTACAGGCACGTTTGCGCGAAGCTGGTGTTCAGGAAATTGATGGAATTTGTTATGACTTGGGAGTGTCTAGTCCTCAATTAGACCAGCGTGAGCGTGGTTTTTCTTATAAAAAGGATGCGCCACTGGACATGCGGATGAATCAGGATGCTAGCCTGACAGCCTATGAAGTGGTGAACAATTATGACTATCATGACTTGGTTCGTATTTTCTTCAAGTATGGAGAGGACAAATTCTCTAAACAGATTGCGCGTAAGATTGAGCAAGCGCGTGAAGTGAAGCCGATTGAGACAACGACTGAGTTAGCAGAGATTATCAAGTTGGTCAAACCTGCCAAGGAACTCAAGAAGAAGGGGCATCCTGCTAAGCAGATTTTCCAGGCTATTCGAATTGAAGTCAATGATGAACTGGGGGCGGCAGATGAGTCCATCCAGCAGGCTATGGATATGTTGGCTCTGGATGGTAGAATTTCAGTGATTACCTTTCATTCCTTAGAAGACCGCTTGACCAAGCAATTGTTCAAGGAAGCTTCAACAGTTGAAGTTCCAAAAGGCTTGCCTTTCATCCCAGATGATCTCAAGCCCAAGATGGAATTGGTGTCCCGTAAGCCAATCTTGCCAAGTGCGGAAGAGTTAGAAGCCAATAACCGCTCGCACTCAGCCAAGTTGCGCGTGGCCAGAAAAATTCACAAGTAAGAGGGAAAAAGATGGCAGAAAAAATGGAAAAAACAGGTCAAATACTACAGATGCAACTTAAACGGTTTTCGCGTGTGGAAAAAGCTTTTTACTTTTCCATTGCTGTAACCACTCTTATTGTAGCGATTAGTATTATTTTTATGCAGACCAAGCTCTTGCAAGTGCAGAATGATTTGACAAAAATCAATGCGCAGATAGAGGAAAAGAAGACCGAATTGGACGATGCCAAGCAAGAGGTCAATGAACTATTACGTGCAGAACGTTTGAAAGAAATTGCCAATTCACACGATTTGCAATTAAACAATGAAAATATTAGAATAGCGGAGTAAGATATGAAGTGGACAAAAAGAGTAATCCGTTATGCGACCAAAAATCGGAAATCGCCGGCTGAAAACAGACGCAGAGTTGGAAAAAGTCTGAGTTTATTATCTGTCTTTGTTTTTGCCATTTTTTTAGTCAATTTTGCGGTCATTATTGGGACAGGCACTCGCTTTGGAACAGATTTAGCGAAGGAAGCTAAGAAGGTTCATCAAACCACCCGTACAGTTCCTGCCAAACGTGGGACTATTTATGACCGAAATGGAGTCCCGATTGCTGAGGATGCAACCTCCTATAATGTCTATGCGGTCATTGATGAGAACTATAAGTCAGCAACGGGTAAGATTCTTTACGTAGAAAAAACACAATTTAACAAGGTTGCAGAGGTCTTTCATAAGTATCTGGACATGGAAGAATCCTATGTAAGAGAGCAACTCTCGCAACCTAATCTCAAGCAAGTTTCCTTTGGAGCAAAGGGAAATGGGATTACCTATGCCAATATGATGTCTATCAAAAAAGAATTGGAAGCTGCAGAGGTCAAGGGGATTGATTTTACAACCAGTCCCAATCGTAGTTACCCAAACGGACAATTTGCTTCTAGTTTTATCGGTCTAGCTCAGCTCCATGAAAATGAAGATGGAAGCAAGAGCTTGCTGGGAACCTCTGGAATGGAGAGTTCCTTGAACAGTATTCTTGCAGGGACAGACGGCATTATTACCTATGAAAAGGATCGTCTGGGTAATATTGTACCCGGAACAGAACAAGTTTCCCAACGAACGATGGACGGTAAGGATGTTTATACAACCATTTCCAGCCCCCTCCAGTCCTTTATGGAAACCCAGATGGATGCTTTTCAAGAGAAGGTAAAAGGAAAGTACATGACAGCGACTTTGGTCAGTGCTAAAACAGGGGAAATTCTGGCAACAACGCAACGACCGACCTTTGATGCAGATACAAAAGAAGGCATTACAGAGGACTTTGTTTGGCGTGATATCCTTTACCAAAGTAACTATGAGCCAGGTTCCACTATGAAAGTGATGATGTTGGCTGCTGCTATTGATAATAATACCTTTCCAGGAGGAGAAGTCTTTAATAGTAGTGAGTTAAAAATTGCAGATGCCACGATTCGAGATTGGGACGTTAATGAAGGATTGACTGGTGGCAGAATGATGACTTTTTCTCAAGGTTTTGCACACTCAAGTAACGTTGGGATGACTCTCCTTGAGCAAAAGATGGGAGATGCTACCTGGCTTGATTATCTTAATCGTTTTAAATTTGGAGTTCCGACCCGTTTCGGTTTGACGGATGAGTATGCTGGTCAGCTTCCTGCGGATAATATTGTCAACATTGCGCAAAGCTCATTTGGACAAGGGATTTCAGTGACCCAGACACAAATGATTCGTGCCTTTACAGCTATTGCTAATGACGGTGTCATGCTGGAGCCTAAATTTATTAGTGCCATTTATGATCCAAATGATCAAACTGCTCGGAAATCTCAAAAAGAAATTGTGGGAAATCCTGTTTCTAAAGATGCAGCTAGTCTAACTCGGACTAACATGGTTTTGGTAGGGACGGATCCGGTTTATGGAACCATGTATAACCACAGCACAGGCAAGCCAACTGTAACTGTTCCTGGGCAAAATGTAGCCCTCAAGTCTGGTACGGCTCAGATTGCTGACGAGAAAAATGGTGGTTATCTAGTCGGGGTAACCGACTATATTTTCTCGGCTGTATCGATGAGTCCGGCTGAAAATCCTGATTTTATCTTGTATGTGACGGTCCAACAACCTGAACATTATTCAGGTATTCAGTTGGGAGAATTTGCCAATCCTATCTTGGAGCGGGCTTCAGCTATGAAAGACTCTCTCAATCTTCAAACAACAGCTAAAGCTTTGGAGCAAGTAAGTCAACAAAGTCCTTATCCTATGCCTAGTGTCAAGGATATTTCACCTGGTGATTTAGCAGAAGAATTGCGTCGCAATCTTGTACAACCCATCGTTGTGGGAACAGGAACGAAGATTAAAAACAGTTCTGCTGAAGAAGGGAAGAATCTTGCCCCGAACCAGCAAGTCCTTATCTTATCTGATAAAGCAGAGGAAGTTCCAGATATGTATGGTTGGACAAAGGAGACTGCTGAGACCTTTGCTAAGTGGCTCAATATAGAACTTGAATTTCAAGGTTCGGGCTCTACTGTGCAGAAGCAAGATGTTCGTGCTAACACAGCTATCAAGGACATTAAAAAAATTACATTAACTTTAGGAGACTAATATGTTTATTTCCATCAGTGCTGGAATTGTGACATTTTTACTAACTTTAGTAGGAATTCCGGCCTTTATCCAATTTTATAGAAAGGCGCAAATTACAGGCCAGCAGATGCATGAAGATGTCAAACAGCATCAGGCAAAAGCTGGGACTCCTACAATGGGAGGTTTGGTTTTCTTGATTACTTCTGTTTTGGTTGCTTTCTTTTTCGCCCTATTTAGTAGCCAATTCAGCAATAATGTGGGAATGATTTTGTTCATATTAGTCTTGTATGGCTTGGTCGGATTTTTAGATGACTTTCTCAAGGTCTTTCGTAAAATCAATGAGGGGCTTAATCCTAAGCAAAAATTAGCTCTTCAGCTTCTAGGTGGAATTATCTTCTATCTTTTCTATGAGCGTGGGGGCGATATCCTGTCTGTCTTTGGTTATCCAGTTCATTTGGGATTTTTCTATATTTTCTTCGCTCTTTTCTGGCTAGTCGGTTTTTCAAACGCAGTAAACTTGACAGACGGTGTTGACGGTTTAGCTAGTATTTCCGTTGTGATTAGTTTGTCTGCCTATGGAGTTATTGCCTATGTGCAAGGTCAGATGGATATTCTTCTAGTGATTCTTGCCATGATTGGTGGTTTGCTCGGTTTCTTCATCTTTAACCATAAGCCTGCCAAGGTCTTTATGGGTGATGTGGGAAGTTTGGCCCTAGGTGGGATGCTGGCAGCTATCTCTATGGCTCTCCACCAAGAATGGACTCTCTTGATTATCGGAATTGTATATGTTTTTGAAACAACTTCTGTTATGATGCAAGTCAGTTATTTCAAACTGACAGGTGGTAAACGTATTTTCCGTATGACGCCTGTACATCACCATTTTGAGCTTGGGGGATTGTCTGGTAAAGGAAATCCTTGGAGCGAGTGGAAGGTTGACTTCTTCTTTTGGGGAGTGGGACTTCTAGCAAGTCTCCTGACCCTAGCAATTTTGTATTTAATGTAAGAATGGCATCCTGATGTTTCAGGGTGTTTTTGTATTTAAATACACAATGAAAATCAAAGAACAAACTAGAAAGCTAACTTTAGGCTGCTCAAAATATAGTAGATTGAAACTAGAATAGTACACATCTACTTCTAAAATATTGTTAGAAATCGATTTGACTGTCCTGATCGATTTGTCCTGTTCTTATTTCATTTTAATATATAGTTTTGAGATGGTTGATAGAACTGACGAAGTCAGCTCAAAACATGGTTTTGAGGTTGTAGATAAGGAGAAGCTGATGTGGTTTGAAGAGGTTTTCGAAGAGTGTAAAAAAATATTGGTCAGTTAAAGCCAAAACTCTTGACCTTTTCTGACCAATGTAGTATATTATGAACGTAAGGTAAATGAAAGCCTTACTAGAACACTTATTTAAAGTAAAATAGAAAGAGGTGGGTCTATGTTTCATCTAGAAATCTTCAGAAGTAAAGATGGTCTACTCCTGCTTGAAAAAGAAAAACCAGAAATAGTACGTAGGGTAGCGGTTTAACTAGTCTAAATTTTTTAAAACAATGGTCAAAGATAGTCAATATCAGTAATCATAACTAAGTAAACAAAAAGAGGTAAAGAATATGAATAACAACTTTAATAATTTTAATAACATGGATGATTTATTTAACCAATTGATGGGTGGTATGCGAGGATATAGTTCTGAAAATCGCCGTTACTTAATTAATGGACGCGAAGTCACATCTGAGGAATTTGCTCACTATCGTGCGACTGGTCAATTACCAGGAAATGCAGAAACTGATGTGCAAATGCCACAACAGGCATCAGGTATGAAACAAGACGGTGTCCTTGCAAAACTAGGTCGAAACTTGACAGCAGAAGCGCGTGAGGGCAAGTTGGATCCTGTTATCGGACGAAACAAGGAAATTCAAGAAACATCTGAAATCCTCTCACGCCGCACCAAGAACAATCCTGTTTTGGTCGGAGATGCAGGTGTTGGTAAGACAGCAGTTGTCGAAGGTCTAGCGCAAGCCATTGTGAACGGAGATGTTCCTGCTGCTATCAAGAACAAGGAAATTATTTCTATTGATATCTCAGGTCTTGAGGCTGGTACTCAATACCGTGGTAGCTTTGAAGAAAATGTCCAAAACTTAGTCAATGAAGTGAAAGAAGCAGGGAATATTATCCTCTTCTTTGATGAAATTCACCAAATTCTTGGTGCTGGTAGCACTGGTGGAGACAGTGGTTCTAAAGGACTTGCGGATATTCTCAAGCCAGCTCTCTCTCGTGGAGAATTGACAGTGATTGGGGCAACAACTCAAGACGAATACCGTAACACCATCTTGAAGAATGCTGCTCTTGCTCGTCGTTTCAACGAAGTGAAGGTCAATGCTCCTTCAGCAGAGAATACTTTTAAAATTCTTCAAGGCATTCGTGACCTCTATCAACAACATCACAATGTCATCTTGCCAGACGAAGTCTTGAAAGCAGCGGTGGATTATTCTGTTCAATACATTCCTCAACGTAGCTTGCCAGATAAGGCTATTGACCTTGTCGATGTAACAGCTGCTCACTTGGCGGCTCAACATCCAGTAACAGATGTGCATGCTGTTGAACGAGAAATCGAAACGGAAAAAGACAAGCAAGAAAAAGCAGTTGAAGCAGAAGATTTTGAAGCAGCTCTAAACTATAAAACACGCATTGCAGAATTGGAAAAGAAAATCGAAAACCACACAGAAGATATGAAAGTGACTGCAAGTGTCAACGATGTGGCTGAATCTGTGGAACGAATGACAGGTATCCCAGTATCGCAAATGGGAGCTTCAGATATCGAACGTTTGAAAGATATGGCTCATCGCTTGCAAGACAAGGTGATTGGTCAAGATAAGGCCGTAGAAGCTGTAGCTCGTGCTATCCGTCGTAACCGTGCTGGTTTTGATGAAGGAAATCGCCCAATCGGCAGCTTCCTCTTTGTAGGGTCTACTGGGGTTGGTAAGACGGAGCTTGCTAAGCAATTGGCACTCGATATGTTTGGAACCCAGGATGCGATTATCCGTTTGGATATGTCTGAATACAGTGACCGCACAGCTGTTTCTAAGCTAATTGGTACAACAGCAGGCTATGTGGGTTATGATGACAATAGCAATACCTTAACAGAACGTGTTCGTCGCAATCCATACTCTATCATTCTCTTGGATGAAATTGAAAAGGCTGTTCCTCAAGTTATTACCCTTCTCCTCCAAGTTCTAGATGATGGTCGTTTGACAGATGGTCAAGGAAATACAGTAAACTTCAAGAACACTGTCATTATTGCGACCTCAAATGCTGGATTTGGCTATGAAGCCAACTTGACAGAAGATGCGGATAAACCAGAATTGATGGACCGTTTGAAACCCTTCTTCCGTCCAGAATTCCTCAACCGCTTTAATGCAGTCATCGAGTTCTCACAATTGACTAAGGAAGACCTTTCTAAGATTGTAGATTTGATGTTGGCTGAAGTTAACCAAACCTTGGCTAAGAAAGACATTGACTTGGTAGTCAGTCAAGCGGCTAAAGATTATATCACAGAAGAAGGTTACGACGAAGTCATGGGGGTTCGTCCTCTCCGTCGCGTGGTTGAACAAGAAATTCGTGATAAGGTGACAGACTTCCACTTGGATCATTTAGATGCTAAACATCTGGAAGCAGATATGAAAGATGGCGTTTTGGTTATTCGTGAGAAAGCCTAAGACAGAATTTTGAGGATAAAAAAGAAGGAGCCAGCTGAAAAAACTGGTTCCTTTTGAGGTACGACGGGCATGTCGTATAGTAGGTTGAAACTAGAATAGTACACATCTACTTCTAAAACATTGTTAGAAATCGATTTGACTGTCCTGAACGATTTGTCCTGTTCTTATTTCATTTTACTATATATCTGAATATCTGAGGTGTAAGTCCTCGGTGGGCACCCACTACCGGTGAACCCAATAGCGATTCCCAAGCCTGACTATCGTGAGGTAGTGGATTAAAACGGTCTGGGGATAGACCGTTTTAAGTCTGACGCTGGAAATAAGAATCGTCAGAGGAAGGGATAGCGAAATCGTGGCTTTACGAACAGGAACGTGATAGTAAGGCGTATATAGCGGATAAGGGGGTCTCAAACTCTAAAGTTCAAAAAGGTAGTCGTAACCTATATGCGTAAATCACGAGAGCAACTGAATTTATTCATTCGAGGATGGATAAACTATTTCTCATTGGGAAATATGAAAAGTATAGTCGCCAGCATAGATGAGCGCTTGCGTACTCGCCTACGAGTGATTATCTGGAAGCAATGGAAGAAGAAATCGAGACGATTATGGGGATTGCTTAAGTTAGGAGTTCCTAAATGGATAGCAGATAAGGTATCTGGCTGGGGCGACCATTATCAATTAGTAGCTCAGAAGTCGGTACTTAAACGTGCTATATCAAAACCAGTCCTTGAAAAACGTGGACTGGTTTCGTGTTTGGATTATTACCTTGAACGACATGCGTTAAAAGTTAGTTGAACCGCCGTATGCCGAACGGCACGTACGGTGGTGTGAGAGGGGCTAGAGATTATCCCCTACTCGATTTTAAATCACATGACGTTCAAAGGCATCATCTGAAATCCCTTGTTCCAAGATGAGTTTTGCCCATTCTTTAGCAGAGAAGAGGCTGTGGTCCTTGTAGTTTCCGCAAGATTCGATGGTTGTCCCTGGGACATCTTCCCAAGTAGTAGTTTCAGCGATTTCCTTGAGCGAATCCTTGATAACAGCTGCGATTTTAGCACTGGTGTGACGTCCCCACATAATCATGTGGAAGCCTGTGCGGCAACCAAATGGTGAACAGTCAATCATGCCGTCAATGCGGGTACGGATGAGTTTGGCTAAGAGGTGCTCGATAGTGTGAAGGCCGGCAGTAGGGATAGAGTCTTCGTTTGGTTGCACCAAGCGAATATCATAATTGGAGATGATGTCTCCTTTTGGTCCTGTTTCTTCCCCAATCAAGCGAACATAGGGTGCTTTGACAATGGTGTGGTCAAGTTCAAAACTTTCGACAATAACTTCTTTTGACATGGTAAATCCTTTCAGTTTTCTTCTCTCATTATATCATAAAGGTTGCTCCTGAGACAGAGAGAAAACCTCTCCGAGGCTGGAGAGGTTGAAATCTTTACTTACGATATAAGCGGTCGTATTGGTAGTATGGGTCAAAGGTTACGTTGATACCCAGTTTACGAAGGACATTCTTGTCTTCATCAGTCAAGATGATGGTTGAGTGGGCTTCGCTTCCTTTGAGGTTGCCGAGTTCTTCCATAGCGCGGGCAGCATCAGGATTTTCTGTAGCTGTGATAGCAAGTGCAATCAGGATTTCATTTGAATGAAGGCGTGGATTGCAGCTACCGAGATGATCGATTTTAAGACCTTGGATTGGCTTAACAACTTCAGGCTCGATTAGTTTTACTTCTTTAGCGATGTCAGCTGATTTTTTGATGGCGTTGATCAAGGCAGCGGCTGTAGGCCCAAAGAGTTCTGAGTTCTTACCAGTGACGATTTCCCCATTTGGCAATTCAAAGGCTAGGGCTGGTCCACCAGTTTCTTCTGCTTTTTGGCGCGCAACGACAGCAACCTTACGGTCTGCAGGTGAGATACCGAGGTCGTTCATGAGCAACTCAATTTTCTTGACGGCAGCTTCGCCAACTTTTTCAGCTTTGAAGTCAAGAACTGTTTGATAGTAACGGCGGATGATTTCTTGTTTAGAAGCTTCGACAGCAGCCTCGTCATCTGTAATAGCGAAACCAACCATGTTGACACCCATATCTGTCGGTGAAGCGTATGGTGATTTTCCGAGAATACGTTCCAACATGCGCTTGAGCACTGGGAAGATTTCGATATCACGGTTGTAGTTGACAGTGGTTTCTCCATAGGTTTGAAGATGGAAGGGGTCAATCATGTTGACATCATCAAGGTCAGCTGTGGCAGCTTCATAAGCCAAGTTAACTGGATGATGAAGGGGAAGATTCCAAACAGGGAAGGTTTCAAATTTAGCGTAGCCAGACTTGATGCCATTGATTTGGTCGTGGTACATATTGGACATACACGTTGCCAATTTTCCAGAACCGGGTCCAGGAGCGGTTACGACAATCAAGTTGCGACTGGTTTTGATGTAGTCGTTTTTGCCCATGCCTTCTGGGGAAATGATGTGATCCATATCCGTCGGATATCCTTTGATTGGATAATGAAGATAAGAATCAATTCCGTTTTTCTCAAGTTGGTTGAGGAAGGCATCTGCAGCGGGTTGGCCAGCGTATTGTGTAATGACAACGGAACCAACAAAAATCCCTAATTCATTGAATTTGTCAATCAAACGAAGAACTTCTTGGTCATAAGAAATGCCCAAGTCGCCACGTGCTTTGGAATGTTCAATGTTGCTAGCATTAATGGCAATCACAACCTCAACCTGCTCTTTCAATTCTTGCAAGAGCTTGATTTTGTTGTCAGGTTCATAACCAGGAAGGACACGAGCAGCGTGGAAATCTTCTAACATTTTACCGCCAAACTCTAAGTAGAGCTTGCCGTCAAATTGGTTAATGCGCTCCAAAATATGGTCGCGTTGTAAATTCAAATACTGTTCAGAACTAAAAGCTTGTTTTTTCATTTTTTTACCTCTGGACTCTATTATAATAAAAAATTGGAAGTTAGGAAACTACGGAGCTAAAAAAGAAATTAAAAAGATTAAGCAAACGCTTGCACAAAATTTTAAAAAGTGCTATCATAGACTATAGATTATGAAAATAATGAGGTAAACAGATGCAAGAAAAATGGTGGCATAATGCCGTAGTCTATCAAGTCTATCCAAAGAGTTTTATGGATAGTAATGGAGATGGAATTGGCGATTTGCCAGGAATTACCAGTAAGTTGGACTATCTAGCCAAGCTAGGAATCACAGCAATTTGGCTTTCTCCCGTTTATGACAGCCCTATGGATGATAATGGCTACGATATTGCTGATTATCAAGCGATTGCGGCTATTTTTGGAACCATGGAGGACATGGATCAGCTGATTGCAGAAGCTAAGAAGCGTGATATCCGTATCATCATGGACTTGGTGGTCAATCATACCTCGGATGAGCATGCCTGGTTTGTAGAGGCCTGTGAAAATCCTAATAGCCCTGAGCGAGACTACTATATCTGGCGGGATGAGCCTAACGATTTAGATTCTATCTTTAGTGGGTCTGCTTGGGAATACGATGAAAAGTCAGGTCAATACTATCTCCACTTTTTCAGCAAGAAACAGCCGGATCTCAACTGGGAAAATGAAAAACTTCGCCAGAAAATTTATGAGATGATGAACTTCTGGATTGATAAGGGTATTGGTGGTTTCCGTATGGATGTTATTGACATGATTGGCAAAATTCCTGACGAGAAGGTAGTCAATAATGGTCCTATGCTCCATCCCTATCTCAAGGAAATGAATCAGGCGACCTTTGGAGATAAGGATCTCTTGACAGTAGGGGAGACTTGGGGAGCAACGCCAGAGATTGCCAAGCTCTACTCTGATCCAAAGGGGCAAGAATTGTCTATGGTCTTCCAGTTTGAACATATCGGTCTTCAGTATCAGGAAGGTCAGCCTAAATGGCACTATCAAAAAGAGCTGAATATCGCTAAGTTAAAAGAAATCTTCAACAAATGGCAGACAGAGTTAGGAGTTGAGGACGGCTGGAATTCCCTCTTCTGGAACAACCATGACCTCCCTCGTATTGTCTCAATCTGGGGAAATGACCAAGAATACCGCGAAAAATCTGCCAAAGCCTTTGCAATCTTGCTTCATCTTATGAGAGGAACTCCTTATATCTACCAAGGTGAGGAGATTGGGATGACCAACTATCCGTTTGAAACACTGGATCAAGTAGAAGATATTGAATCTCTCAACTATGCGCGTGAGGCTCTTGAAAAAGGTGTTCCGATTGAAGAAATCATGGACAGTATCCGTGTTATTGGACGTGACAATGCCCGTACCCCTATGCAATGGGACGAGAGCAAAAACGCTGGTTTCTCAACAGGTCAACCTTGGTTGGCGGTTAATCCAAATTACGAGATGATCAATGTCCAAGAAGCGCTGGCAAATCCAGATTCTATTTTCTATACCTATCAGAAACTGGTCCAAATTCGCAAGGAGAATAGCTGGCTAGTTCGAGCTGACTTTGAATTGCTTGATACGGCTGATAAGGTCTTTGCTTATATACGTAAGGATGGCGACCGTCGCTTCCTAGTTGTGGCTAACTTGTCCAATGAAGAGCAAGACTTGACAGTAGAAGGAAAAGTCAAATCTGTCTTGATTGAAAACACCCTAGCTCAAGAAGTCTTTGAAAAACAAATCTTAGTTCCATGGGATGCTTTCTGTGTGGAATTACTATAAATATTTTTTGCAGAAAAATTTAAAATTGAAATCATATAAAAACAAGGGAGGACTGTATAAAAAGCAGAAATCCTTTGTTTTTTATAACCAAGGTTTATAAACTTTCATTCTCGAAATTCAATTAACTTTACAAATTCCCACTATTAAGGAGAAAGAAGATGAACATAAAGAAGCGTGTCCTTAGTGCAGGCCTGACTTTTGCATCTGTTTTGCTTTTAGCTGCTTGCGGCCAATCAGGTTCAGATACAAAAACTTACTCATCAACCTTTAGTGGAAATCCAACTACATTTAACTATCTATTAGACTATTACACTGATAATATAGTCAATTGAAACAAGAACAAGACAAAAGAGCCTCATAAAAGGTATTGCAACTTGGTAATACCTTTTTGAGGTGCTTTTTGATATGAGCCCATGTTTTCTCAATAGGATTGTACTCAGGTGAGTAGGGAGGAAGAGGTAAAAGCTTAGGCTCTTTGTCAACTGTAGTGGGTTGAAGTCAGCTAAGCTCGAGAAAGGACAAATTTCGTCCTTTCTTTTTTGATGTTCAGAGCGATGAAAATCCGTTTTTTGAAGTTTTCAAAGTTTCGAAAACCAAAGGCATTGCGCTTGATAAGTTTGATGAGATTATTGGTCGCTTCCAGTTTGGCGTTAGAATAGTGTAGTTGAAGGGCGTTGACAATCTTTTCTTTATCTTTGAGGAAGGTTTTAAAGACAGTCTGAAAAATAGGATGAACCTGCTTAAGATTGTCCTCAATAAGTCCGAAAAATTTCTCTGGTTCCTTATTCTGGAAATGAAAAAGCAAGAGCTGATAGAGTTGATAGTGGTGTTTCAAGTCTTCCGAATAACTCAAAAGCTTGTTTAAAATCTCTTTATTGGTTCAATGCATACGAAAAGTAGGACGATAAAAATGTTTATCACTCAGTTTACGACTATCCTATTGAATGAGTTTCCAGTAGCGCTTGATAGCCTTGTATTCATGGGATTTTCGATGAAACTGATTTATGATTTGAACACGCACACGACTCATAGCACGGCTAAGATGTTGTACAATGTGAAAGCGATCCAACACGATTTTAGCATTCGGGAGTGAAACAGTCTGGGAGACTGTTTCAGCCTGAGCCTAGAAATTTGAAAGCGAAACTGTTTAGCCAAGTCATAGTAAGGGCTAAACATATCCATAGTAATGATTTTGACGCGACATCGGACAACTCTATCGTAGCGAAGAAAGTGATTTCGAATGATAGCTTGTGTTCTACCCTCAAGAACAGTGATGATATTGAGATTGTTAAAATCTTGCGCAATGAAGCTCATCTTTCCCTTTGTAAAAGCATACTCATCCCAAGACATAATCTCAGGAAGACAAGAAAAATCATGTTTAAAGTGAAAATCATTGAGCTTACGAATAACAGTTGAAGTTGAGATGGAAAGCTGATGGGCAATATCAGTCATAGAAATCTTTTCAATTAACTTTTGAGCAATCTTTTGGTTGATGATACGAGGGATTTGGTGATTCTTCTTGACGATAGAAGTTTCAGCGACCATCATTTTTGAACAGTGATAGCACTTGAATCGACGCTTTCTAAGGAGAATTCTAGTAGGCATACCAGTCGTTTCAAGATAAGGGATCTTAGACGGTTTTTGAAAGTCATATTTCTTCATTAGACTTCCACAATCAGGGCAAGATGGAGCCTCATAATCCAGCTTAGCGATAATTTCTTTGTGGGTATCCATATTGATGATATCTAGAATCTTGATGTTTGGGTCTTTAATATCGAGCAGTTTTGTGATAAAATGTAATTGTTCCATATGAATCTTTCTAATGAGTTGTTTGGTCGCTTTTCATTATAGGTCATATGGGACTTTTTTTCTACAACAAAATAGGCTCCATAATATCTATAAGGGATTTACCCACTACAAATATTATAGAGCCAAAGTTTATACCCAAACTCCTCGCATAAAAGTTCTAACTTACCCATTCTATGGAATCTTGCATTATCCATAATAATAACCGATGGTGTGGTTAATGTTGGTAAGAGAAACTTCTGAAACCAAGCTTCAAAAAAGTCGCTCGTCATCGTCTCTTCGTAAGTCATTGGAGCGATTAACTCACCATTCATTTGTTAGACCTGCAACCAAAGAAATTCTCTGATATCTTCTTCCAGATACTTTGCCTCTTCTTAACTGACCTTTTAATGAGCGACCATATTCTCGATAAAAATAAGTATCGAATCCTGTTTCGTCAATCTAAACAGGTGCTAGGTGCTTTAAACTATTAAAATTCTTAAGAAATAAGGCTACTTTTTCTGGGTCTTGTTCATAGTAGGTGTGGTTCTTTTTTCGAGTGTAGCCCATAGCTTTGAGCGCATAGTGGATGGTAGTTGGATGACAGCCAAAGTCAGAAGCTATTTCAGTCAAATAAGCGTCTGGATTGTCAGTAAGATAGTTTTTAAGTCTATCTCTATCAACTTTTCTTGGTTTTGTTCCTTTTACTTGGTGGTTTAGCTCTCCTGTTTTCTCTTTTAGCTTTAACCAGCCATAAATGGTATTACGTGAGATTTGGAAAACGTGTGATGCTTCTGTTATACTACCTGTTCGCTCACAATAAGAGAGAACTTTTTTACGAAAATCTATTGAATATGCCATAAGAAGATTATACCACATTGTGTACTATATTATATTGAAACTAGAATAGTACACATCTGATTCTAAAACATTGTTAGAAATCGATTTGACTGTCCTGATTGATTTGTCCTATTCTTATTTCATTTTACTATATTTTTGGTTCGCGGGAAGTCTACTAAGATACTTAAAGATGCAGATAGTGAAAATAAAGGTGTAGACATTACCGTAAAAAAGTGATATAATTGTATGATGTTCAAGGTATAGGTGTTAATCATGAGTAGACGTTTTAAAAAATCACGTTCACAGAAAGTGAAGCGAAGTGTTAATATCGTTTTGCTGACTATTTATTTATTGTTAATTTGTTTTTTATTGTTCTTAATCTTTAAGTACAATATCCTTGCTTTTAGATATCTTAACCTAGTGGTAACTGCGTTAGTCCTACTAGTTGCCTTGGTAGGGCTACTCTTGATTATCTATAAAAAAGCTGAAAAGTTTACTATTTTTCTGTTGCTGTTCTCTATCCTTGTCAGCTCAGTGTCGCTCTTTGCAGTACAGCAGTTTGTTGGACTGACCAATCGTTTAAATGCGACTTCTAATTACTCAGAATATTCAATCAGTGTCGCTGTTTTAGCAGATAGTAAGATCGAAAATGTTACGCAACTGACGAGTGTGACAGCACCGACTGGGACTGATAATGAAAATATTCAAAAACTACTAGCTGATATCAAGTCAAGTCAGAATACCGATTTGACGGTCAACCAGAGTTCGTCTTACTTGGCAGCTTACAAGAGTTTGATTGCAGGGGAGACTAAGGCCATTGTCCTAAATAGTGTCTTTGAAAATATCATCGAGTCAGAGTATCCAGACTACGCATCGAAGATAAAAAAGATTTATACCAAGGGATTCACTAAAAAAGTAGAGGCTCCTAAGACGTCTAAGAATCAGTCTTTCAATATCTATGTTAGTGGAATTGACACCTATGGTCCTATTAGTTCGGTGTCGCGATCAGATGTCAATATCCTAATGACTGTCAATCGAGATACCAAGAAAATCCTCTTGACCACAACGCCACGTGATGCCTATGTACCAATCGCAGATAGTGGAAATAATCAAAAAGATAAATTAACCCATGCGGGCATTTATGGAGTTGATTCGTCCATTCACACCTTAGAAAATCTCTATGGAGTGGATATCAATTACTATGTGCGATTGAACTTCACTTCTTTCTTGAAAATGATTGACTTATTGGGAGGGGTAGATGTTCATAATGATCAAGAGTTTTCAGCTCTACATGGGAAGTTCCATTTCCCAGTAGGGAATGTCCATCTAGACTCTGAGCAAGCTTTAGGTTTTGTACGTGAACGCTACTCACTAACCGATGGAGACCGTGACCGTGGTCGCAACCAACAAAAGGTCATTGTAGCAATTATTCAGAAGTTAACTTCTACAGAGGTTTTGAAAAACTATAGTAGTATTCTTCAAGGATTGCAGGATTCTCTTCAAACAAATATACCGATTGAGACTATGATAGATTTAGTGAATACTCAGTTGGAAAGTGGAGGGAATTATAAAGTAAATTCTCAAGATTTAAAAGGGACAGGTCGGATGGATCTTCCTTCTTATGCAATGCCAGACAGTAACCTCTATGTGATGGAAATAGATGATAGTAGTTTAACTGTAGTTAAAGCAGCTATACAGGATGTGATGGAGGGTAGATAAAATGATAGACATCCATTCGCACATCGTCTTTGATGTAGATGATGGTCCCAAGTCAAGAGAGGAAAGCAAGGCTCTCTTGGCAGAATCCTACAGGCAGGGGGTGAGAACCATTGTCTCTACCTCTCACCGTCGCAAGGGCATGTTTGAAACTCCGGAAGAGAAGATAGCAGAAAACTTTCTTCAGGTTCGGGAAATTGCAAAAGAAGTAGCAGATGATTTAGTCATTGCTTATGGCGCAGAGATATACTATACTCTGGATGCTCTAGAAAAGCTAGAAAAAAAAGAAATTCCTACCCTTAATGATAGTCGTTATGCCTTGATTGAGTTTAGCATGCATACTTCCTATCGTCAGATTCATACGGGATTGAGCAATATTTTGATGTTGGGAATCACGCCAGTAATTGCTCATATTGAACGTTATGATGCTTTAGAGAATAACGAAAAACGTGTTCGTGAACTGATTGATATGGGGTGCTATACTCAGATAAATAGTTATCATGTTTCAAAACCTAAGTTCTTTGGTGAAAAATATAAATTCATGAAAAAGAGAGCTCGGTATTTTTTGGAACGTGATTTAGTTCATGTAGTTGCAAGTGACATGCACAATTTAGACAGTAGACCTCCATATATGCAACAGGCATATGATATCATTGCTAAGAAATATGGAGCGAAAAAAGCGAAAGAACTTTTTGTAGATAATCCCAGAAAAATTATAATGGATCAATTAATTTAGGAGAAAATATGAAGGAACAAAACACTTTGGAAATCGATGTATTGCAACTATTCAGAGCTTTATGGAAAAGAAAGTTGGTCATTTTATTAGTGGCAATTATAACTTCTTCAGTTGCTTTTGCCTACAGTACTTTTGTTATCAAACCTGAGTTTACTAGTACGACTCGGATTTATGTAGTTAACCGTAATCAGGGAGAGAAGCCTGGTTTAACCAATCAAGACTTGCAGGCAGGAGCATACTTGGTTAAAGACTATCGTGAAATTGTCCTATCGCAGGATGTTTTGGAGGAAGTTATTTCTGATTTGAAACTAGATTTGATGCCAAAAGGTTTGGCTAATAAAATTAAAGTAACAGTACCAGTTGATACCCGTATTGTCTCTGTTTCAGTTAGTGATCGAGTTCCTGAAGAGGCAAGCCGTATCGCTAACTCTTTAAGAGAAGTAGCTGCTCAAAAAATTATCAGTATTACTCGTGTTTCTGATGTGACAACACTGGAGGAGGCAAGACCGGCGATATCACCGTCTTCGCCAAATATTAAACGCAATACACTAATTGGTTTTTTGGCAGGGGTGATTGGAACTAGTGTTATAGTTCTTCTTCTTGAACTTTTGGACACTCGTGTGAAACGTCCGGAAGATATCGAAAATGCACTGCAGATGACACTTTTGGGAGTTGTACCAAACTTGGGTAAGTTGAAATAGGAGAGAGAGATGCCGACATTAGAAATAGCACAAAAAAAACTGGAGTTCATTAAGAAGGCAGAAGAATATTACAATACCTTGTGTACAAATATACAGTTGAGCGGAGATAAACTAAAAGTAATTTCCGTTACTTCTGTTAATCCGGGGGAAGGAAAAACAACTACTTCCGTAAATATAGCAATGTCATTTGCGCGTGCAGGCTATAAAACTCTTTTGTTCGATGGCGATATTCGAAATTCAGTTATGTCAGGATTTTTTAAATCTCGTGAAAAAATTACAGGGCTAACAGAATTTTTATCTGGGACAGCTGATTTATCTCACGGTTTATGTGATACAAATATTGAAAATTTATTTGTAGTTCAATCGGGATCTGTATCACCAAACCCTACAGCCTTGTTACAAAGTAAAAATTTTAATGATATGATTGAAACATTGCGTAAATATTTTGATTATATCATTGTTGATACACCACCTATTGGAATTGTTATTGATGCGGCAATTATCACTCAAAAGTGTGATGCGTCCATCTTGATAACAGCAACAGGTGAGGCGAATAAACGTGATGTCCAAAAAGCGAAACAACAATTAGAACAAACAGGGAAACTGTTCCTGGGAGTTGTTTTAAATAAATTGGATATCTCGGTTGATAAGTATGGAGTTTACGGTCGTAAATAGTTTGTAAGTTCTATATGTGTATAGAATTTTAAAGTGTCACAATTTGGAAACAATTACTTATAGAAAATTACTATTTTTAAAATGATAGTTGTAAAGGATAATGGAGTAGCGGTTAATTATATTTTAGGAAGATTATTTTGATGAATTTACAAAAGAAAAAAATTATGTTAATAACTAATCATGACGATGATATCTATTGTTTTCGAAAAGAAGTTATAGAGTCACTAGTTGAGTATGGGTATGAAGTGCTAGTGTCATGTCCTTATGGAGATAAGATAGAGTTGATGAAGTCTATTCAATTTGAGTATGAAGATATTACTATTGATAGAAGAGGAATAAACCCTTTAAAAGATATTCGTCTATTTCTTAGTTATATAAGATTATTGAGAAAATATAGACCGGATGTAGTCTTGACATATACCGTGAAACCAAATGTATATGCTAGCCTAGCTGCAACAATTTTAGGAATAAAATATATAAATAACGTAACAGGTTTAGGTAGTGTCTTAACAATGGGTTCTTGTGTAAGAAGCCTGGTGTTATTACTGTTTAGAATTTCTTTTAGGAAATCAAATTGTGTTTTTTTTCAAAATGAATATAATATGAAAATGTTAAAAACTCTTGGCTTGATTTTGGGTGACTCTAAGCTGATACCTGGGTCAGGAGTGAACATTGAAAAGTATCCTGTGCAACAGTATCCAAATGGTGGAAATGGAATTCAAGGAGAAACAATCGTTTTTAATTTTATTGGTAGGATATTAAAAGAAAAAGGTATAGATACTTATCTGGCTGCTGCCCAAATTATTAAGAGTCGATATCCCAAAACAGAGTTTAATATTATTGGCTTTATAGAACCGACAGAGAGTAATTATGAACTTAAAATTTGTGACTTAGAAAAAAAAGGAATCGTTTATTATTTGGGACAACAAAAAGATGTGATACCTCATATTACCCGTTCCCATGCAATTATCCATCCCAGTGTGTATGGTGAAGGAATGAGCAATGTATTACTAGAAAACGCTAGTTCAGGACGTGTTTTAATTACGACAGATAATCCAGGTTGCAAAGAAATTGTTAAAGATAGAGAGACAGGCTATATATTTCAAGGGGGAAATGTTGAGGAACTAGTCTCTATATTGGAAGTTTTTTTAGGTCTAGAAAATGAAAAACGAAAAGAGATGGGACTTCAAGGGAGAATGTATATAGAGCAATATTTTTCTCGTCAAATTATTATAGATGCTTATTTAGATAAAATAAAAGGAGCTTTAGATGAATAGGATTATAAAAAATATTGTTGGTTTACTTCGTGCAAATATTTGCTTGATATTATTAAAAGTGTGTCGAAACAAGGATCTTACTTTTCATTATTTTTTAAAATTTGGAAAGAATGTAACTGTCGAACAGGAATCTAATGCTAAATTAATCTTAGGAAAAAAGATTAGAGTAAACGCCGGGGGAGTATTGAAAGTTAGAAAAGGAGCAAAACTCAAGATTTCTGATGATGTATTTTTGAGTAATAATTGTATGATAGCTTGTCGTAAATACATAGATATTAAATCTGGAGTAAAATGTGGTCCTGGAGTACTTATATATGATCATGACTATGATGTTAGTGTTCCAGGTGGATTGAAAGCAAAAAAATTTAAGACGGCCCCAGTTATGATTGGAGAAAATGTTTGGATTGGAGCTAACAGCATTGTCTTGAAGGGAGTGAGTATTGGTGAGAATAGTGTGGTTGCAGCAGGAAGTGTTGTAACAAAGGATATTCCAGCTGATACTATATTTATTCAGAAACGTTTATCAAGGGAGATGAAATTATGAAAGTATTTATAGCGACTGAATTTAGATGTACAATCTATAAAAATGAAATATATTTAAAACCGAAAGCTTATTTTATTTATGAGCGCTATGCTAAAGCATTTGGAGAGATTGTACTATGTAGTCGTTATGAGAAGGTGGAATCATACCCTGAAGGATATCATAAAGCGAACTTTATTAATAAATTTATCCCTATAGAAGGTCTACATCAGGTTCTATTTGGTCAAAATAAAAATAAGATTATTGAAGGAATGATTGATAGCGACTTAATAGTTGTTCGTATTCCGTCTATAATTGGATCAAAAACTGCAGACTACGCATTGAAGATAGGTAAGCCGTATCTGACAGAAATAATGGGGGATGCTTGGGATTCTTACTGGTATCATAGTTTAAAGGGAAAATTATTAGCTCCATATATATACGCCAAAACTAAATCAATTGTAAAAAACGCTAATTATTGCATATACGTGACAGAAAAATATTTACAAGATAGATATCCTAATATTAAATCTAATATCGTTGCTTCAAATGTTAATATTACCTCTGTAGAGAATAGATCTTTGAAGAGCCGTCTTTATAAGTTGAAAAAATTTAATCCTCAAAAAATTTCAATAATGACAACAGCATCTGTGAATGTACGAGCCAAGGGCCATAGATTTGTATTGGAAGCAATGAAGAGATTAGAAATACAAGGTATTTTGTTGGATTATTATTTAGCAGGTGATGGTGATCAAAGTTTCTTAAAAAAGAAAGCAGAGGAATTGGGAGTAGCGAATAGAATCCATTTTTTAGGGGAATTGACTACATCACAAATTTATGAGTATTTGGATAAAGTTGATTTATATATACAACCAAGTTTACAAGAAGGGTTACCTCGTGCGGTAATTGAAGCTATGAGCCGTGCTTGCCCTTGTATAGGGTCTAATAAAGCAGGAATTCCAGAGTTGCTGGGGCCACATTGTCTATTTACTCCATCCTCTTCACAAGCGATTGCGGGATCTATTATAGATTTTATTAGTATGGATAAGGAAAAGATGGTGATAAAACAGTTTGAATTCTCAAAAAAATTTCTTTCGAGTGTATTAAATAAACGCAGAAGTGACTATTTTGCTCAAATTAGAAGAGAATTAAATAATTCTGATGGTTTAGATTAAAATGCGATGGAAAATCCGTTTCGATATATTAAATATGCTATAAAAACTGACTACATAGCCAATCAAATTTTTGAATACGCATTACGTTTAAATTATTAGTTAAAGGAAAAAAGTAAATGAAGTTTAGTCTACAATCAAATGATATAAAAAATAAAATAATACTTCTAGTAGGTGTAGTTTTTTCAGGGACTTTAATTTTATGCAGTGAAAATAATGATGTTACAATTCCATTATTTTCAATGATTTTTTTAAGTTTTATGGCAATGATAATTGTGAAATTTAATATTTTTCATCCCTATGTGTGGTATAGTAGCTTCTTTACTATTTATTCTATTTCTTACCCGCTACTCTATAGAATGGAGTATATAAACTATGGTTATACAAAAGATTTGATTTTCATGCAATGGCTGGCTTTGGCAACTTTGTTGTTAACTCTACCTTCTAAAGCCATTGTGTTAAGCGAAAGGAAAATAAACCTAAATAACAATAACTATTTATTATTTCTCAATAATATGAATACGTTTATCACAACAGTAGCAATTATATATCTATTAGGAAGTGGTTTTAGAAATAAAGGGGAAATATATTCAGGTGCCAATATTGTGATAATGTTAGTATTTTCTTTGGTTTATTTTATGATTCTCATTCATACATATCAGCTATTTATACAGTTGAGTACTAAAAAATGGAGACTACTAAATTGTAATACTAACACAGCGATAGTTATCTGTCTCTTCTCTATCGTTACAGGGGAAAGAGATTATATGTTTACTTTATTCATCCTTGATGTGATTATATTATTTTACTTTCACAAAATAAAACGTTTTTATCTTGTAATGTTAGTTCCGCTTGCGGCACTACTGATTCCGTTATCTGCAGTTTTTAAATATACTTTATTAAGTGGGCAAGTTTCATCTATAAATACAAATAATATTTGGTTTGATTTGCTAGATGGTGAGTTTGTATCAGCTAGTCGTAATTTACAGATTCTGATATTACATAATATGGGCAATTATTTCGAAGGTCGTTCTTTTTTTAATGACATAGTAAGAATTTTTTATAATACGGGGTATTCTAATCAAACTTGGTTTATGGACACCTTTTTTCCAAACGTACATTCAACCAAATATGGTTTTACTCTTGTGGGAGAGGGATATGTGAATGGAGGATACTTTGGAATTGTAATGATTTTTATGCTAACAGGCTTTTTGATGAGATTTCTTTATATAAACGCTCAAAGAAATATATACGGGATGCTGATATATCTGTATATGATACCTATTTTTATTTATTCTACTCGTGCTGATTTTGCTAACATATTATCTCCATTACTTAAATATGCTATATTGGGAACATTGGTTATTGTTTTTATCAATAGAATGGTGTTGATATCACCATTGGATGAAATGGGTGGTGAGTAGTTTATTTAAAAAGGTGGGGTATACTTTTTGATACTATAGTGGTTTGAAGTTGGAGTAGTACAATGCAGCTTCTAAAGAATTTTTATAAATTACTTTAAATTCCCTAATCGTTTTGTTCATATTCTATTTCAATATACTATAATTTTAAATTTACTGTTATAAAATTTAACATACGGAGAAAATAAGTGAGACTATCTAAGAAATATTGGTTTGCTTTAACGAGTAAATTTTTGTTAATCTTATTAACACTTTTATCCTCAATTATAATTAATAGGGGATTAGGTGTTGAAAAAAAAGGAGATTATGCCTATGTAATGAACTTAGTAGAAATTTTTTATATTTTAGGTGGAGTTGGTTTAGGTCAGGCTTACTCGACCTTTAAAAGGAATCATTCTAATGAGTATCAGAATAAATTTGTTTTTTTAACTTTTATTCAAGGATTATTGTTTGGAATAATAGGTTTAATAATAGTTTTAGCTGATGTTCCGATAGATTATGGTGGGGTAATAATAGTTTTGTCCAGTCTATCTATTATGAGAACAAATCTTACTATGATTGCAGTAATAGAAAATAGTATAAAGAGGAATAAGATTGTATTAGGAGTAAGCGTAGTATATTCCGTTATGCTAGTATTGTTGTTACTATTTCATTTAGTTTCTATAGAGATGGTATTTTTGGTATATGCTATTAATGAATTTTTACGTATCATTTTATTTTTATACTATTACAATATGTTCCCAGTTTTTGAACATATTAGTATTAAAGAATTTTTCACTATATATAAGTTTGGATTTCTTTCTATGATTCTTACTCTATTAATTACATTTAATTATAGTATTGATATCATAATGTTGAAGCAAATGTCTAGTAGTTATAATGTAGGTATATACAGTGTCGCAGTTACGTTTTCTAATATGTTTTTGATGGTTCCAGACTCATTTAAAGAGATTTTATTTGGTGATTCGGCTAAAAGAACTTTTGAGAAAAATAAAGCAATAAATGCAATAAAAGTATCATTTCTATTTATGATTTTATTAATTATTGGATTTCTTTCTTTTGGAGAATTTGCGATTACGCTCCTTTATGGTTCCAGTTATATAAAGGCATTTCCTATAACATTAGTCATTTTTTTAGGAAGCTTATCGATGATTTTCTTTAAAATTTTACAACCAATTTATATATCTCAGGGTAAACAGAGTGTAGCTATAAAAATTTTATCTGTGTCGGCTTTGATAAATATAAGTTTAAACTGGTACTTAATTCCTAACTACCAAATTACAGGAGCTGCGATAGCATCAGCAATCTCTTATACTGTATGTGGTTTGTTTTTTATTATAGATTATCTTAGAAATTGATTATAATAGTTGTTAAAGAATGTGTATTAGTGGATGAAAATATAAAAATAACAAGAGGTATTATGATATGAGAGGAAAAACAATTCTAATTACAGGAGTAGCTGGTTTTATTGGATCAAATCTGGTTAGGAAATTATTGGAATTAGAAGGAACGATGACAATCATTGGTTTGGACAATTTGAATGATTACTATGATATTGCACTTAAAGATTATCGATTGCTTCAACTTAATAAGCTAATTCAGGATTATCCAGAAAAAAACTGGATATTTATCAAGGGTGATATTGCAGATAAAATGCTTATTAATAAGATTTTTAAGAGTTATCATCCTCAGATTGTTGTTAATCTAGCTGCCCAGGCAGGAGTACGCTACTCCATTACAAATCCAGATGTATATATAGAAAGTAATATCGTTGGCTTTCATAATGTGTTGGAAGCTTGTCGTCATTCGTATGAGATATATGATGGTGGTGTGGAACACTTAGTTTATGCATCGTCCTCATCGGTATATGGTGGAAATAAAAAAATCCCGTTTGCAACAGAAGATAAGGTAGACAATCCTATTTCACTATATGCTGCGACTAAAAAAACAAATGAACTTCAAGCGTATGCTTATTCAAAGATTTACAATATTCCTTCGACAGGCTTACGCTTTTTTACAGTTTATGGTCCTGCTGGGCGCCCAGATATGGCCTATTTTGGATTTACAGATAAATTGCGAAGTGGTTCCGATATTGAGATTTATAATCATGGTAATTGTAAACGAGATTTTACTTATATAGATGATATCGTTGAGGGGATAGTAAGGGTCATGCAATCAGCTCCGAAGAAACTAGTGGGATCTGATAATTTACCGTTAGCCCCATATAAAGTGTACAATATTGGGAATAGTAAACCCGAAAATTTGTTAGATTTTGTGGATGTTCTTCAACAGGAGCTAATCAAGGCAGGAGTTTTGCCGGAAAATTATGATTTTGATAGTCATAAAAAATTAGTTCCTATGCAACCAGGCGATGTTCCTGTTACTTATGCAGATACAAGTGATTTAGAGAGAGATTTTGGTTTTAAACCAAAAACTTCTTTACGAGAAGGTTTGAGAAAGTTTGCAGAGTGGTATAAAGACTACTATAATGTATAACGAGAGTGTTTTGAGAAAGGAAAAAATTATGAAAATAGCAGTAGCAGGTACAGGATATGTTGGATTATCTATTGCAATCTTACTGGCTCAACATCATCAAGTTGTTGCCGTAGATATCATTCCTGAGAAAGTTGAGTTAATCAATAAAAAGAAGTCCCCTATCCAAGACGATTATATAGAAAAATATCTCGCGGAAAAAGAATTGAATCTCGTAGCTACATTGAATGCAGAGGAAGCATATGAGAATGCGGATTTTATAGTTATTGCGGCTCCAACTAATTATGATCCGAAAAAAAATTTTTTCGATACATCTTCAGTCGAGGCTGTCATTGAAGCAGTTATGAAATATAATCCTGATGCAATTATAATAATTAAAAGTACTGTTCCTGTTGGATATACAAAGTCAGTACGGAGGAAATTTCTTACAGACAATATTATGTTTAGTCCTGAGTTTTTACGGGAGTCAAAAGCGTTATATGATAACCTATATCCGAGTCGAATTATTATAGGTACAGATAAAGATGATAAAGATTTGGTAAAGTCTGCTGAAATTTTTGTAAAAATGCTTCAGGAAGGTGCAGTGAAAGAAAATATTGAAACATTGTATATGGATTTTACAGAAGCTGAAGCAGTAAAACTTTTTGCTAATACCTATCTTGCCCTCCGGGTTTCCTATTTTAACGAGTTAGATACTTATTCTGAGATGAAAGGACTAGATACTCAAGCGATTATTGATGGAGTTTGTTTAGATCCGAGAATAGGTTCTCACTACAATAATCCTTCTTTTGGTTATGGGGGTTACTGTCTTCCTAAAGATACCAAGCAACTTCTTGCAAATTATTCTGACGTTCCACAAGAAATGATAACAGCTATAGTACAAAGTAATCGGACAAGAAAAGATTATATTGCAGATCGTATTTTAGATCTTGCTGGATCTTATGTAGGCAATGATTTCTATAAACCAGATAAAGAAAAAGAGATTGTTGTAGGAATTTATCGTTTAACAATGAAAAGTAATTCAGATAATTTTAGACAATCTTCTATTCAAGGTATTATGAAGCGTTTGAAAGCAAAAGGTGTTACTATTATTATTTACGAACCAACTCTTGAAAGTGGTACTACTTTCTATGGTAGTCAAGTAGTTAATGATTTTGAAATATTTAAGAAATCTAGTCAAGTGATTGTTGCAAATCGTTTTGATGAGACTTTAGAAGATGTGAGGGGTAAAGTTTATACTAGGGATATTTTTAAGAGAGATTAAATCAATTTGTATATTTCTAGTCCCTAATAATCTATATCATTTGAATGATAGAATAGTTAAAAACTAGCTGGAGGATAGCGACAACTCATCTAAAACAATAAAGATATTTCTATATTCTCGCTCGCACTTAGTGAAGTAAATATACTTCTTTTGTCAGTAGAGATTGACTTAATAGGATATAGTTGCATATATTCCTTCGAAGTGAGGTGCTGATAATGGCAGTAATTTTTAAAAATGTGCTTATTGAAGAGAAGACTGAAGAAGAAAAACAACATATTCTATCTATTCTAAATGGTGAGTATGACTTATCTGATGATGTAAGTTGTAGATTACGACGACTGAATGAGGAAAGTAAACGCTTGGAAGTGTTTGTTAAGGAGACGAACTCACTTGTCTAGTTCGTATTCTGTTAATGAATTGAAATCAATAAGTATCTCATTGTCATTTTTTAACTATGAGGAAGTTAGAGATTTCTAATAGCTCTCCAGTTACTATGTAATTTAGCATTGAAAAACTAAGAAATGGTGAAATTATGCCTTTTACACAGTTATTTAAAACATCCTTAGGAATTGATTTTTAATTGTATGCAAACAAAGTAGAATTCGCTTATTTCATTTCATGCTAAATGTAATATGAAGTAAGTGAATTTTTAGGCTCTTTGTCAACTGTAGTGGGTTGAAGTCAGCTAAGCTCGAGAAAGGACAAATTTCGTCCTTTCTTTTTTGATGTTCAGAGCGATGAAAATCCGTTTTTTGAAGTTTTCAAAGTTTCGAAAACCAAAGGCATTGCGCTTGATAAGTTTGATGAGATTATTGGTCGCTTCCAGTTTGGCGTTAGAATAGTGTAGTTGAAGGGCGTTGACAATCTTTTCTTTATCTTTGAGGAAGGTTTTAAAGACAGTCTGAAAAATAGGATGAACCTGCTTAAGATTGTCCTCAATAAGTCCGAAAAATTTCTCTGGTTCCTTATTCTGGAAATGAAAAAGCAAGAGCTGATAGAGTTGATAGTGGTGTTTCAAGTCTTCCGAATAACTCAAAAGCTTGTTTAAAATCTCTTTATTGGTTCAATGCATACGAAAAGTAGGACGATAAAAATGTTTATCACTCAGTTTACGACTATCCTATTGAATGAGTTTCCAGTAGCGCTTGATAGCCTTGTATTCATGGGATTTTCGATGAAACTGATTTATGATTTGAACACGCACACGACTCATAGCACGGCTAAGATGTTGTACAATGTGAAAGCGATCCAACACGATTTTAGCATTCGGGAGTGAAACAGTCTGGGAGACTGTTTCAGCCTGAGCCTAGAAATTTGAAAGCGAAACTGTTTAGCCAAGTCATAGTAAGGGCTAAACATATCCATAGTAATGATTTTGACGCGACATCGGACAACTCTATCGTAGCGAAGAAAGTGATTTCGAATGATAGCTTGTGTTCTACCCTCAAGAACAGTGATGATATTGAGATTGTTAAAATCTTGCGCAATGAAGCTCATCTTTCCCTTTGTAAAAGCATACTCATCCCAAGACATAATCTCAGGAAGACAAGAAAAATCATGTTTAAAGTGAAAATCATTGAGCTTACGAATAACAGTTGAAGTTGAGATGGAAAGCTGATGGGCAATATCAGTCATAGAAATCTTTTCAATTAACTTTTGAGCAATCTTTTGGTTGATGATACGAGGGATTTGGTGATTCTTCTTGACGATAGAAGTTTCAGCGACCATCATTTTTGAACAGTGATAGCACTTGAATCGACGCTTTCTAAGGAGAATTCTAGTAGGCATACCAGTCGTTTCAAGATAAGGGATCTTAGACGGTTTTTGAAAGTCATATTTCTTCATTAGACTTCCACAATCAGGGCAAGATGGAGCCTCATAATCCAGCTTAGCGATAATTTCTTTGTGGGTATCCATATTGATGATATCTAGAATCTTGATGTTTGGGTCTTTAATATCGAGCAGTTTTGTGATAAAATGTAATTGTTCCATATGAATCTTTCTAATGAGTTGTTTGGTCGCTTTTCATTATAGGTCATATGGGACTTTTTTTCTACAACAAAATAGGCTCCATAATATCTATAGTGGATTTACCCACTACAAATATTATAGAGCCATATAAAACATGGGATGATTGTTTTCTTTTTAGAGCAGTACACAATTAATAGTAATTGACTCTAAAATAACAAAGAAAGGTACCCTACTATGAAAGGTATTATTCTAGCAGGTGGTTCGGGGACACGTTTATATCCTTTGACTCGCGCTGCGTCAAAACAACTTATGCCGGTTTATGATAAACCGATGATTTACTACCCACTTTCAACATTGATGTTGGCTGGGATTAGGGATATTTTGATTATTTCCACTCCACAGGATTTACATCGATTTCAAGAGCTTCTTCAAGACGGATCTGAGTTTGGGATCAAACTTTCTTATGCAGAGCAACCAAGTACAGATGGTTTGGCAATTGGGGAAGAGTTTATTTCTGACGATAGCGTTGCCTTGATTTTAGGCGACAATATCTACCATGGTCCTGGTCTGAGCACAATGCTTCAAAAAGCAGCCAAGAAAGAGAAAGGTGCGACTGTTTTTGGCTACCAAGTGAAGGATCCAGAGCGTTTTGGTGTGGTTGAGTTTGATACAGACATGAATGCTATTTCCATAGAAGAAAAACCGGAGTATCCTCGCTCCAACTATGCAGTGACAGGACTGTATTTCTATGATAACGATGTTGTCGAAATTGCCAAGAGTATTAAACCAAGCCCTCGTGGTGAACTGGAAATTACAGATGTAAACAAGGCTTACCTAGATCGTGGTGATTTGTCTGTTGAGCTTATGGGACGTGGCTTTGCTTGGCTGAATACTGGAACTCATGAAAGTTTACTAGAGGCTTCACAGTACATCGAAACAGTGCAACGGATGCAAAATGTTCAGGTAGCAAACTTAGAAGAAATTGCTTACCGTATGGGCTATATCAGTCGAGAAGATGTATTGGCCTTAGCCCAACCACTTAAGAAAAATGAATACGGACAGTATCTGCTCCGTTTGATTGGAGAAGCATAGATGACAGATAATTTTTTCGGTAAGACGCTTGCGGCACGCAAGGTTGAAGCTATTCCAGGCATGTTGGAGTTTGATATCCCCGTTCATGGAGATAATCGTGGCTGGTTTAAAGAAAATTTCCAAAAGGAAAAAGTGCTTCCACTTGGATTTCCAGAGTCTTTCTTTGCAGAAGGAAAATTGCAAAACAATGTATCCTTCTCACGTAAAAATGTCCTTCGAGGCCTCCACGCAGAGCCTTGGGATAAGTACATCTCTGTAGCAGATGGAGGGAAAGTTCTGGGTTCTTGGGTTGATCTACGCGAGGGTGAAACCTTTGGGAATACCTATCAGACAGTAATTGATGCAAGCAAGGGAATCTTTGTTCCTCGAGGCGTAGCTAATGGCTTCCAAGTTTTATCAGATACAGTGTCATATAGCTATCTGGTCAATGATTACTGGGCTCTTGAACTCAAACCCAAGTATGCCTTTGTGAACTACGCTGATCCAAGCCTTGGTATTGAATGGGAAAATCTGGAAGAAGCAGACGTATCTGAAGCAGACAAACATCATCCCCTACTTAAGGACGTGAAGCCTTTGAAAAAAGAAGATTTGGAATAAGGAAAGAATATGACTGAATACAAAAATATTATCGTGACAGGTGGAGCTGGCTTTATCGGTTCTAACTTTGTCCATTATGTTTACGAGAACTTTCCAGATGTTCACGTGACAGTCCTAGATAAGTTGACTTATGCTGGAAACCGCGCGAATATTGAGGAAATTTTAGGCAATCGTGTTGAGTTAGTTGTTGGTGACATTGCTGATGCGGAGTTGGTAGACAAGTTGGTTGCTCAAGCAGATGCTATCGTTCATTATGCAGCGGAAAGCCACAATGATAATTCGCTCAATGATCCATCGCCATTTATTCATACTAACTTCATTGGAATCTATACTCTTTTAGAAGCTGCTCGTAAGTATGATATTCGCTTCCACCATGTATCGACAGATGAAGTTTATGGGGATCTCCCTTTACGAGAAGATTTGCCAGGTCATGGTGAAGGACCAGGTGAGAAATTTACTGCTGAAACAAAATACAACCCAAGCTCTCCGTACTCATCAACCAAGGCCGCATCAGACTTGATTGTCAAAGCCTGGGTGCGTTCTTTTGGAGTCAAGGCAACGATTTCCAACTGTTCAAATAACTACGGTCCTTATCAACATATCGAAAAATTCATCCCACGTCAGATTACTAACATCCTAAGTGGAATTAAGCCAAAACTTTACGGTGAAGGTAAGAACGTTCGTGACTGGATTCATACCAATGACCATTCTTCAGGAGTTTGGACAATCTTGACAAAAGGGCAAATCGGTGAAACCTACTTGATTGGGGCTGATGGTGAGAAGAACAATAAGGAAGTTTTGGAACTTATCCTTAAGGAAATGGGACAAGCTACGGATGCCTATGATCATGTGACTGACCGTGCAGGACATGACCTTCGCTATGCGATTGATGCCAGCAAGCTCCGTGATGAGTTGGGGTGGAAACCTGAATTTACCAACTTTGAAGCTGGGCTCAAGGCAACAATCAAGTGGTATACAGATAACCAAGAATGGTGGAAAGCAGAAAAAGAAGCTGTTGAAGCCAATTATGCTAAGACTCAGGAGATTATTACAGTATAAAAAGCAGGAAATCGCTGCTTTTTATTGCTATATTGGGAAGAGTTACATATTAGAAAGGTCTAGAGATGATTTTAATTACAGGGGCAAATGGCCAATTAGGAACGGAACTTCGCTATTTATTGGATGAACGTAATGAAGAATACGTGGCAGTAGATGTGGCTGAGATGGACATTACCAATGAAGAAATGGTTGAGAAAGTTTTTGAAGAGGTGAAACCGACTTTAGTCTACCATTGTGCAGCCTACACCGCTGTTGATGCAGCAGAGGATGAAGGAAAAGAGTTGGACTTCGCCATCAATGTGATGGGGACAAAAAATGTCGCAAAAGCATCTGAAAAGCATGGTGCAACTCTAGTTTATATTTCTACGGACTAGGTCTTTGACGGTAAGAAACCAGTTGGACAAGAGTGGGAAGTTGATGACCGACCAGATCCACAGACAGAATATGGACGCACTAAGCGTATGGGGGAAGAGTTAGTTGAGAAGCATGTGTCTAATTTCTATATTATCCGTACTGCCTGGGTATTTGGAAATTATGGCAAAAACTTCGTTTTTACCATGCAAAATCTTGCGAAAACTCATAAGACTTTAACAGTTGTAAATGACCAGTACGGTCGTCCGACTTGGACTCGTACCTTGGCTGAATTCATGATCTACCTAGCTGAAAATCGTAAGGAATTTGGTTATTATCATTTGTCAAATGATGCGACAGAAGACACAACATGGTATGATTTTGCAGTTGAAATTTTGAAAGATACAGATGTCGAAGTCAAGCCAGTAGATCCAGTCAATTTCCAGCCAAAGCTCAACGTCCGCTAAACTCAACGATGAGCCTGGCCAAAGCCAAAGCTACTGGATTTGTTATTCCAACTTGGCAAGATGCATTGCAAGAATTTTACAAACAAGAAGTGAGATAAGTAGTAGAATGATTTTCTAGTCTAATAAAAGAGGCAGATAATGAACTCCAAAGGAGCTTAAGATGTACAATTATCTTGTTGTTGGTGCTGGTCTCTTTGGTGCATAGCTTTGGCTCAGTTTCTATTATCGCTCACACCATCCATCAGAAGTTTAATCTGAAGGTACCCAATTATCGCCAAGAAGAAGATTGGGCTAGGATGGGTTTACCAATCACACGTAAGGAAATCTCTAATTGGCATATCAAGGCAAGTCAATACTATTTAGAGTCCCTTTATAACCTTTTACGAGAAAAGTTGTTAGAACAACCTCTTCTTCATGCGGATGAAACCTCTTATCGGGTTCTAGAGAGTGATAGCCATCTGACCTACTATTGGACTTTTTTGTCTGGGAAAGCTGAGAATCAAGCAATCACGCTGTACCACCATGATCAGCGTCGGAGTGGTTTAGTAGTACAAGAATTCCTAGGAGATTATTCTGGCTATGTGCATTGTGATATGTTGCGGCAGTAACTTAGGACTTTAGTCCTCTAGTTCTGCCTATGCGATAGCAGTCCAAGGTTTAGGAGCAAGGCGACGCTAAGCTTGGTAAACTGCGAACCGCTAGAAGCTTATCGTCAACTGGAAGAAGCTGAACTTGTTGGATGTTGGGCACATGTGAGAAGGAAGTTTTTTGAAGCGCCCCCCAAGCAAACGGATAAATCATCCTTAGGAGCTAAAGGTTTAGCTTATTGTGATCAGTTATTTTCCTTGGAAAGAGACTGGGAGGCTTTGCCAGCTGATGAACGACTACAGAAACGTCAAGAACATCTCCAGCCCCTAATGGAAGACTTCTTTGCTTGGTGCCGGCGTCAGTCAGTTTTAGCAGGTTCAAAACTAGGAAGGGCAATTGAATACAGCCTCAAGTATGAAGAAACCTTTAAGACTATTTTGAAAGACGGACATCTGGTCCTTTCCAATAATCTAGCTGAATGCGCCATTAAATCATTGGTTATGGGACGGAGTAAAAGAGTCCAGTGGACTCTTTTAGCCTAAGCTCAGTTTAAAAAAGCGAGGGTGGTTATTTTCTCAAAGTTTTGAAGGAGCTAAAGCAAGAGCTATTATAATTAAATAGCGAGAAATATCTATCCTATCTTCTAGAATGTCTTCCAAACGAGGAAACTCTCGTAAACAAAGAGATTTTAGAGGCCTATTTACCGTGGACTAAAGTTGTACAAGAAAAGTGCAAATAAGAAATCTCCAGATTAGGAACTATCCGTGAGTTCTCTAGTCTGGAGATTTTTCAATAGACTTCGTTATTGGGCGGTTACGATATTCATATTTTTTGCAAAGATGTTGTTTGAAAAATAATTTTCAAAAATTCTGAAAATTCTGTTGACATCTTTCTGAAAAGAGTCTATAATGGAGAGAAAGTTTTAAAGGAGAAAATGATGAAAAGTTCAAAACTATTTGCCCTTGCGGGCGTGACATTATTGGCGGCGACTACTTTAGCTGCATGCTATGGATCAGGTTCAAGCACTAAAGGTGAGAAGACATTCTCATACATTTATGAGACAGACCCTGATAACCTCAACTATTTGACAACTGCTAAGGCTGCGACAGCAAATATTACCAGTAACGTGGTTGATGGTTTGCTAGAAAATGATCGCTACGGGAACTTTGTGCCGTCTATGGCTGAGGATTGGTCTGTATCCAAGGATGGATTGACTTACACTTATACTATCCGTAAGGATGCAAAATGGTATACTTCTGAAGGTGAAGAATACGCGGCAGTCAAAGCTCAAGACTTTGTAACAGGACTAAAATATGCTGCTGATAAAAAATCAGATGCTCTTTACCTTGTTCAAGAATCAATCAAAGGGTTGGATGCCTATGTAAAAGGGGAAATCAAAGATTTCTCACAAGTAGGAATTAAGGCTCTGGATGAACAGACAGTTCAGTACACTTTGAACAAACCAGAAAGCTTCTGGAATTCTAAGACAACCATGGGTGTGCTTGCGCCAGTTAATGAAGAGTTTTTGAATTCAAAAGGAGATGATTTTGCCAAAGCTACGGATCCAAGTAGTCTCTTGTATAACGGTCCTTATTTGTTGAAATCCATTGTGACCAAATCCTCTGTTGAATTTGCGAAAAATCCGAACTACTGGGATAAGGACAATGTGCATATTGACAAAGTTAAATTGTCATTCTGGGATGGTCAAGATACCAGCAAACCTGCAGAAAACTTTAAAGATGGTAGCCTTACAGCAGCTCGTCTCTATCCAACAAGTGCAAGTTTCGCAGAGCTTGAGAAGAGTATGAAGGACAATATTGTCTATACTCAACAAGACTCTATTACGTATCTAGTTGGTACAAATATTGACCGTCAGTCCTATAAATACACATCTAAGACCAGCGACGAACAAAAGGCATCGACTAAAAAGGCTCTCTTAAACAAGGATTTCCGTCAGGCTATTGCCTTTGGTTTTGATCGTACAGCCTATGCCTCTCAGTTGAATGGACAAACTGGAGCAAGCAAAATCTTACGTAATATCTTTGTTCCACCAACATTTGTTCAAGCAGATGGTAAAAACTTTGGCGATATGGTCAAAGAGAAATTGGTTACTTATGGGGATGAATGGAAGGATGTTAATCTTGCAGATTCTCAGGATGGTCTTTACAATCCAGAAAAAGCCAAGGCTGAATTTGCTAAAGCTAAATCAGCCTTACAAGCAGAAGGTGTGACATTCCCAATTCATTTGGATATGCCAGTTGACCAAACAGCAACTACAAAAGTTCAGCGCGTCCAATCTATGAAACAATCCTTGGAAGCAACTTTAGGAGCGGATAATGTAGTCATTGATATTCAACAACTACAAAAAGACGAAGTAAACAATATTACATATTTTGCTGAAAATGCTGCTGGCGAAGACTGGGATTTATCAGATAATGTCGGTTGGGGTCCAGACTTTACCGATCCATCAACCTACCTTGATATCATCAAACCATCTGTAGGAGAAAGTACTAAAACATATTTAGGGTTTGACTCAGGGGAAGATAATGTAGCTGCTAAAAAAGTAGGTCTATATGACTACGAAAAATTGGTTACTGAGGCTGGTGATGAGACTACAGATGTTGCTAAACGCTATGATAAATACGCTGCAGCCCAAGCTTGGTTGACAGATAGTGCTTTGATTATTCCAACTACATCTCGTACAGGGCGTCCAATCTTGTCTAAGATGGTGCCATTTACAATACCATTTGCATTGTCAGGAAATAAAGGTACAAGTGAACCAGTCTTGTATAAATACTTGGAACTTCAAGACAAGGCAGTCACTGTAGATGAATACCAAAAAGCTCAGGAAAAATGGATGAAAGAAAAAGAAGAGTCTAATAAAAAGGCTCAAGAAGATCTCGCAAAACATGTGAAATAACTGTTGCAAAATATAAGAAAGGATTTAGTATTTCCCTTGAATGCTGAATCCTTTTTTACATTTGTAAAGAAAGATTCTAAATGTACGGCCCCCCAAAAGTTGGAGCCTCTTTTTGTCAGAATAGAGAAAATTTTTGTTAATTTTACTTGTTTCCTATTGCTTTCTCAGCTATTATTTGTTATATTAAAAGTATAATTATTTTTTATTTATCAGGGTTAAGCATTGCACTTTCAGAGGAAGGAGTATTTTTTAAAAAGAAAATGTAAACGCTTGCTCAAAAATGAAAGGATTTAGAAGTTTATGAATAAAGGATTATTTGAAAAACGTTGTAAATATAGTATTCGGAAATTTTCATTAGGTGTTGCTTCTGTTATGATTGGAGCTGCATTCTTTGGGACAAGTCCGGTTCTTGCAGATAGCGTGCAGTCTGGTTCCACGGCGAACTTACCAGCTGATTTAGCTACTGCTCTTGCAACAGCAAAAGAGAATGATGGGCGTGATTTTGAAGCGCCTAAGGTGGGAGAAGACCAAGGTTCTCCAGAAGTTACAGATGGACCTAAGACAGAAGAAGAACTATTAGCACTTGAAAAAGAAAAACCGGCTGAAGAAAAACCAAAAGAGGATAAACCTGCAGCTGCTAAACCTGAAACACCTAAGACGGTAACCCCTGAATGGCAAACGGTAGAGAAAAAAGAACAACAGGGAACAGTCACTATCCGAGAAGAAAAAGGTGTCCGCTACAACCAACTATCCTCAACTGCTCAAAATGATAACGCAGGCAAACCAGCCCTGTTTGAAAAGAAGGGCTTGACCGTTGATGCCAATGGAAATGCAACTGTTGATTTAACCTTCAAAGAAGATTCTGAAAAGGGCAAATCACGCTTTGGTGTCTTCTTGAAATTTAAAGATACCAATAATAATGTTTTTGTCGGTTATGACAAGGATGGCTGGTTCTGGGAGTATAAATCTCCAACAACTAGCACTTGGTATAGAGGTAGTCGTGTTGCTGCTCCTGAAACAGGATCAACAAACCGTCTCTCTATCACTCTCAAGTCAGACGGTCAGCTAAATGCCAGCAATAACGATGTCAATCTCTTTGACACAGTGACTCTACCAGCTGCGGTCAATGACCATCTTAAAAATGAGAAGAAGATCCTTCTCAAGGCAGGAACTTATGGCAATGACCGTACGGTTGTCAGCGTTAAAACGGATAACCAAGAGGGGGTAAAAACAGAGGATACCCCTGCTGAAAAAGAAACAGGTCCTGAAGTTGATGATAGCAAGGTGACTTATGATACGATCCAGTCTAAGGTCCTCAAAGCAGTGATTGACCAAGCCTTCCCTCGTGTCAAGGAATACAGCTTGAACGGGCATACTTTGCCAGGACAGGTGCAACAGTTCAACCAAGTCTTTATCAATAACCACCGAATCACCCCTGAAGTCACTTATAAGAAAATCAATGAGACAACAGCAGAGTACTTGATGAAGCTTCGCGATGATGCTCACTTAATCAATGCGGAAATGACAGTACGCCTGCAAGTTGTGGACAATCAATTGCACTTTGATGTGACCAAGATTGTCAACCACAATCAAGTCACTCCAGGTCAAAAGATTGATGACGAAAGAAAACTACTTTCTTCTATTAGTTTCCTCGGCAATGCTTTAGTCTCTGTTTCTAGTGATCAAACTGGTGCTAAGTTTGATGGGGCAACCATGTCAAACAATACGCATGTCAGCGGAGATGATCATATCGATGTAACCAATCCAATGAAAGACCTAGCCAAGGGTTACATGTATGGATTTGTTTCTACAGATAAGCTTGCTGCTGGTGTTTGGAGTAACTCTCAAAACAGCTATGGTGGTGGTTCGAATGACTGGACTCGTTTGACAGCTTATAAAGAAACAGTCGGAAATGCCAACTATGTAGGAATCCACAGCTCTGAATGGCAATGGGAAAAAGCTTATAAGGGCATTGTTTTCCCAGAATACACGAAGGAACTTCCAAGGGCTAAGGTTGTTATCACTGAAGATGCCAATGCAGACAAGAAAGTCGATTGGCAGGATGGTGCCATTGCTTATCGTAGCATTATGAACAACCCTCAAGGTTGGGAAAAAGTTAAGGATATCACAGCTTACCGTATCGCGATGAACTTTGGTTCTCAAGCACAAAACCCATTCCTTATGACCTTGGATGGTATCAAGAAAATCAATCTCCACACAGATGGTCTTGGGCAAGGTGTTCTCCTTAAAGGATATGGTAGTGAAGGTCACGACTCTGGTCACTTGAACTATGCTGATATTGGTAAGCGTATCGGTGGTGTCGAAGACTTCAAGACCTTAATTGAGAAGGCTAAGAAATATGGAGCTCATCTAGGTATCCACGTTAACGCTTCAGAAACTTATCCTGAGTCTAAATACTTCAATGAAAAAATTCTCCGTAAGAATCCAGATGGAAGCTATAGCTATGGTTGGAACTGGCTAGATCAAGGTATCAACATTGATGCTGCCTATGACCTAGCTCATGGTCGTTTGGCACGTTGGGAAGATTTGAAGAAAAAACTTGGTGACGGTCTCGACTTTATCTATGTGGACGTTTGGGGTAATGGTCAATCAGGTGATAACGGTGCCTGGGCTACCCACGTTCTTGCTAAAGAAATTAACAAACAAGGCTGGCGCTTTGCGATCGAGTGGGGCCATGGTGGTGAGTACGACTCTACCTTCCATCACTGGGCAGCTGACTTGACCTACGGTGGCTACACCAATAAAGGTATTAACAGTGCCATCACCCGCTTTATCCGTAACCACCAAAAAGATGCTTGGGTTGGGGACTACAGAAGTTATGGTGGTGCAGCCAACTATCCACTGCTAGGTGGCTACAGCATGAAAGACTTTGAAGGCTGGCAAGGAAGAAGTGACTACAATGGCTACGTGACTAACCTCTTTGCTCATGACGTCATGACTAAGTACTTCCAACACTTCACTGTAAGTAAATGGGAAAATGGTACACCGGTGACTATGACCGATAACGGTAGCACCTATAAATGGACTCCAGAAATGCGAGTGGAATTGGTAGATACTGACAATAATAAAGTAGTTGTAACTCGTAAGTCAAATGATGTCAATAGCCCACAATATCGCGAACGTACAGTAACGCTCAACGGACGTGTCATCCAAGATGGTTCAGCTTACTTGACTCCTTGGAACTGGGATGCAAATGGTAAGAAACTTTCTACTGATAAGGAAAAAATGTACTACTTCAATACGCAGGTTGGTGCAACAACTTGGACCCTTCCAAGCGATTGGGCAAAGAGCAAGGTTTACCTTTACAAGCTAACTGACCAAGGTAAGACAGAAGAGCAAGAACTAACTGTAAAAGATGGTAAAATTACCCTAGATCTTCTAGCAAATCAACCATACGTACTTTACCGTTCAAAACAAACCAATCCTGAAATGTCATGGAGTGAAGGCATGCACATCTATGACCAAGGATTTAACAGTGGAACCTTGAAACACTGGACCATTTCAGGCGATGCTTCTAAGGCAGAAATTGTCAAGTCTCAAGGGGCAAACGATATGCTTCGTATTCAAGGAAACAAAGAAAAAGTTAGTCTCACTCAGAAATTAACTGGCTTGAAACCAAATACCAAGTATGCCGTTTATGTCGGTGTCGATAACCGTAGTAATGCCAAGGCAAGTATCACTGTGAATACTGGTGAAAAAGAAGTGACTACTTATACCAATAAGTCTCTCGCCCTCAACTATGTAAAAGCCTACGCCCACAATACACGTCGTAACAATGCTACAGTTGACGATAAAAGTTACTTCCAAAACATGTACGCCTTCTTTACAACTGGATCGGACGTCTCAAATGTTACTCTGACATTGAGTCGTGAAGCTGGTGATCAAGCAACTTACTTTGATGAAATTCGTACCTTTGAAAACAATTCAAGCATGTACGGAGACAAGCATGATACAGGTAAAGGCACCTTCAAGCAAGACTTTGAAAATGTTGCTCAGGGTATCTTCCCATTTGTAGTGGGTGGTGTTGAAGGTGTTGAAGATAACCGCACTCACTTGTCTGAAAAACACGATCCATATACACAACGTGGTTGGAATGGTAAGAAAGTCGATGATGTTATCGAAGGAAATTGGTCACTCAAGACAAATGGACTAGTGAGCCGTCGTAACTTGGTTTACCAAACCATCCCACAAAACTTCCGCTTTGAAGCTGGTAAGACCTACCGTGTAACCTTTGAATACGAAGCAGGATCAGACAATACATATGCTTTTGTAGTCGGTAAGGGAGAATTCCAGTCAGGTCGTCGTGGTACTCAAGCAAGCAACTTGGAAATGCATGAATTGCCAAATACTTGGACAGATTCTAAGAAAGCCAAGAAGGCAACCTTCCTCGTGACAGGTGCAGAAACAGGAGATACTTGGGTAGGTATCTACTCAACTGGAAATGCAAGTAATACTCGTGGTGATTCTGGTGGAAATGCCAACTTCCGTGGTTATAACGACTTCATGATGGATAATCTTCAAATCGAAGAAATTACCCTAACAGGTAAGATGTTGACAGAAAATGCTCTGAAGAACTACTTGCCAACGATTGCCATGACTAACTACACCAAAGAGTCTATGGATGCTTTGAAAGAGGCGGTCTTTAACCTCAGTCAGGCCGATGATGATATCAGTGTGGAAGAAGCGCGTGCAGAGATTGCCAAGATTGAAGCTTTGAAGAATGCTTTGGTTCAGAAGAAAACGGCTTTGGTAGCAGAAAACTTTGAAAGTTTGGATGCGCCAGCTCAACCAGGTGAAGGTCTTGAGAATGCCTTTGATGGCAATGTGTCTAGTCTATGGCATACATCTTGGAATGGTGGAGATGTAGGCAAGCCTGCAACCATGGTCTTGAAAGAACCAACTGAAATCACTGGACTTCGTTATGTTCCACGTGGATCAGGTTCAAATGGTAACTTGCGTGATGTGAAACTTGTTGTGACAGATGAGTCTGGCAAGGAGCATACCTTTACTGCAACTGATTGGCCAGATAACAATAAGCCAAAAGACATTGACTTTGGTAAGACAATTAAGGTTAAGAAAATTGTCCTTACAGGTACTAAGACTTACGGAGATGGTGGCGATAAATACCAATCTGCAGCGGAACTCATCTTTACTCGTCCACAGGTAGCAGAAACACCTCTTGACTTGTCAGGCTATGAAGCAGCTTTGGCTAAGGCTCAGAAATTAACAGACAAAGACAATCAAGAGGAAGTAGCTAGCCTTCAGGCAAGCATGAAATATGCGACGGACAACCATCTCTTGACGGAAAGAATGGTGGAATACTTTGCAGATTATCTCAACCAATTAAAAGATTCTGCTACGAAACCAGATGCTCCAACTGTAGAGAAACCTGAGTTTAAACTTAGCTCTTTAGCTTCCGAGCAAGGTAAGACGCCAGATTATAAGCAAGAAATAGCTAGACCAGAAACACCTGAACAAATCTTGCCAGCAACAGGTGAGAGTCAATCTGACACAGCCCTCATCCTAGCAAGTGTTAGTCTAGCCCTATCTGCTCTCTTTGTAGTAAAAACGAAGAAAGACTAGTATTTAGTAAAACCTCTTAACAAGATTACGGAAGCAGTCTCTATCTTTTCCAATGAGGTTTATAGTACAGAAAAAGCCTGAGAAGATGTCTTCTCAGGCTTTTGTTAAGCACATAAATACAATAGTGCTATGACAAAATCACCCAGAAAAATCTGGGTGATAAATGTTATGGTTGTGCTGGTTGAGGATTCTGATTTTGTTGCTCAGGGGTTGTATTTGATTGTTGCGTATTGTTGTTAGGATTGGTAGTCGTACTATTATTTGTGCTTGGAGTGGTTGAGCTAGACTGTGAAGTTGAACTATCTGATGATGAGCTTGAACTTTCAGTTGATGGGGGTTGTTGTGGAGCAGGTGAGTTCCACGTAGAACGAGCACCATTTTTAAATACGAATTCTCCATTTCTGTAGAGCCCCTCTGGTATATTCCAATCTTCTGGATTGCTTCCTTCAGACAGGTAGGTCATCATAGAGCGGTAAACTTTGGCAGCGACCGTAAGGCCATTGCCTACAAGTGGTGTCAGACGGTTAGAATAGCCTGTCCATACAGCCATTGAATATTTACGCGTATAGCCAGCAAATAGTTCATCAGGTGCTACAAATTGAGAGGTCTTGATGTGGTTTTCAATTTCCTCGTCTGTATAGTTAGAGGTTCCTGTTTTACCAGCCTGAGGGAGCCAAGCAAGATAGGCATTTCGTCCAGTTCCATAAGTCAAGACTGTTTTCATCATGTCGGTCATCATATAGGCTGTCGTTTCCTTCATGGCACGAGTTCCGACATTAGAGAACTCTTTTTCACTCCCATCACTAAAGACGACTTTATGGATATACATTGGTTTATAGTAAGTTCCACCATTTGCAAAGGCAGCGTAAGCAGCAGCCATCTTTTCACTACTTGCTCCATATTTTTTGTCTGATTCGGTTGTGTTACTTGAAATGGCATTTGAGTAGTGAATACTTGGGTAGTCGATTCCTAGACCATTTAGGAAAGTCTTGGCGCGGTTGAGTCCGACCTTGTTTAGAGTTTCCACGGCTGGGACGTTTCGCGATTGTTGCAGGGCGTATTGCAAGGTGATGTTGCCAAAGTAGCCCCTATCCCAGTTATAAACAGGAGTATTTGTCCCAGGGTAGTTATAGGGCTCATCGTGAACGATAGTAGCAGTTGAATCGTAGACACCGTACTCCAAGGCAGGAGCATAGTCTGTGATCGGTTTCATAGTTGATCCCCAGTCGCGGTTTGTTTCTACTGCTTGGTTAATTCCGAAGGAAACATTACTTGACTGATGGCGTGCTCCTAGCTGGGCAATGACTTTACCGTTAGAAACATCAACAATGGTAGAAGCGACTTGCAATTCATCGTCTGGATAGGCAACGTATTCGTCTGTATTGTAAATATCCCACAGATGTTTTTGAGCTTCTTGGTCTACATTTGTGTAGACATCCATCCCAGTTGTGAGTAGGTTATAGCCTGTTTCTTCTTCAACTTGATTGATGACTTCCTTGAGGTAATTATCCATGTAAGCAGGGTAATTACTTGCTGATTTGAGACTTTGTAGCCCATCAGTAATTGGTGTATTGACTGCTTTCTCATACTGTTCAGCAGAGATGTAGCCTTGATTTTTCATTTCAGATAAGACCAAGTTTCGGCGGTCTTGGGCTGCTTCTGGATGTGAATAGGGGTCATATTGGTTTGGTGCCTGAGGCATTCCAGCCAGCAAGGCTAACTGAGGTAAACTTAAATTATTGAGGTCTTTACCATAGTAGTTTTGAGCTGCTGTCTGCATTCCATAGTTCCCATTAGACATGTAGACCTTATTTATATAGTAGGTCAAGATTTCTTGCTTGGTTGCTTTTTGTTCTAACTGAATCGCTAACCAAGCTTCCTGAGCCTTACGAGAAATAGTCTGGTCGGAAGTCGAAGTTGAAAAGTAAGTCAACTTAATCAACTGTTGAGTGAGAGTTGATCCACCTTGGAGGGAATTGCTTTGCAGATTGCGCAAGAAAGCTCCCAGGATACGGATGGTATCAATCCCCCTGTGGTCGAAGAAGCGATGGTCTTCGATAGAAACGATTGCCTTAACCAAATCTGTGGGAATATCATTAGCTTGGGCATTGACGCGGCGTTCAGAACCCAAGTCAGCAATGAGTTGATTTTTATTGTCGTAGATTTTACTAGAAGTTGTTGCAACTAGTTTACTCTCGGATAGGCTAGGAGCCTTGCTAACGTAGTAGAAAAAAACTCCTCCGCCTAAGACAATGGCTGCGATAACCAAGCTTAAGAAGCTAATGCTCAGATACTTGATTAGGCGCAGAATCGTTGGTTTGTTCATCTTGTTTTACCACCTAATAAATGTTCTTTGATAACATTGAGATAAGGAATTTGAGGGAAGGCACCAGCCTTGATTTCATATCCATATTCTCGAATATATTCAAGTGGCATTGATTTTTGTCCCTTATCTTGATGATAGAAGCGAATCAAATCGAATGCCGGCAATAAGTAGGTTTCTTGCTGAGAAGAAAAGTGAAGAAGGACAAAGCAGATTCCTTGTTGGGCAAGGACTTGTTCCATATGCTGAATCTGATGTGGATGAAAATTTTTCATCGGAATCGCACGTTTTTGTTTTGTTTCCTTGACTTCAAAGTCGATGTAATATCCATTATAAACGCCAGAATAGTCCGTCGTTGAAGCTTGTCGAAAATAGGCTTCAACAATCTTGGCACGACTTCGTTGTGGATAGTCCACTTGTACGATTTGAATAGGAGTTGGTTTCTTATGTATAACAGCCAAGCCCTGAGACAAATAGTAGTCGTTGGTAGCATTGATCATCTTTTCAAAAGACATTCCTCGATTTGCGAAATTTTTGGGTTGAGAAAGAGATGTTTGTCTTTTTTGTGATGAAACTTTATGTGGATAGTTGACCATAATTCTCCTTATTGGTACAATAACATCACTTTATTATACCATAATTTGCACAGAAAGGGTTAAAAATGGCTACAGCTTTGGTTTTAGGCTATTCTGCTTTTGATTTGGGTTTATTTTCTGATAAGGATCCTCGTCTTAAATTGATTAAAAAAGCGATACGTAAAGATTTAGAGGCTATGGCAGCAGATGGGGTGTCTTGGCTTGTGTTTACAGGGAGTTTGGGTTTTGAATATTGGGTTTTAGAGGTTGCTCAGGAGATGAAAACTGAATACGGTTTCCAGTTGGCCACCATTTTTGCTTTTGAAACCCATGGGGAAAATTGGAATGAAGGCAATCAGATGAAACTGAGTCGCTTTAAGCAGGTAGACTTTGTCAAATATGCCTATCCTCGCTATGAACACAAGGGGCAGTTAAGAGATTACCAGCAGTTTTTGCTGGAAAACACGACTAGTTCCTATCTTTTTTATGATGAAGAAAATGAAACAAAACTAGCTTATTTTTACCAAAAGATGAAAAATCAAGAGGACTATTTTATAAAGAGATTAACATTTGATCAATTAAATGAACTTGCTGAAAATTTTTCCGAAAATTGAAGCTTTGACCTTGATTTTTGTTTGCCTTTTTTTATATAATAATACTAGCAAGCGAGAATGGAGAGAGACATGGCAAGTATTATTTTTTCAGCGAAAGATATTTTTGAACAAGAGTTTGGACGTGAAGTCCGTGGCTATAATAAAGTAGAAGTTGACGAGTTTTTAGACGATGTCATCAAGGACTATGAAACCTATGCTGCCTTGGTCAAGTCACTTCGTCAGGAAATTGCGGATTTGAAGGAAGAATTAACTCGTAAACCGAAACCTTCACCAGTTCAAGCAGAACCCCTTGAAGCGGCAATTACAAGTTCTATGACGAATTTTGATATTTTGAAACGCCTGAATAGATTGGAAAAAGAAGTTTTTGGTAAACAAATTTTAGATAACTCAGATTTTTAAGTAGTTATTTGAGATGTGCAATTTTTGGATAATCGCGTGAGGAGAATTGCTTCTCATGAGGAAAGTCCATGCTAGCACAGGCTGTGATGCCTGTAGTGTTTGTGCTAGGCGAAACCATAAGCCTAGGGACGAGAAATCGTTACGGCAGTTGAAATGGCTAAGTCCTTGGATAGGCCAGAGTAGGCTTGAAAGTGCCACAGTGACGGAGTCTTTCTGGAAACAGAGAGAGTGGAACGCGGTAAACCCCTCAAGCTAGCAACCCAAATTTTGGTCGGGGCATGGAGTACGCGGAAACGAACGTAGTATTCTGACTGCTATCAGCTAGAGCTGTTAGTGGTAGACAGATGATTATCGAAGGAAGTGGTCCTAGTCACTTCTGGAACAAAACATGGCTTATAGAAAATTGCATATAGGTTGGGGCTGAGAAATTTTCTCAACCTCATTTTTTAAAGTGGACATATAGAAAGGTCTTGCAAGACTGTAACATGAAAAAAGAATTTAATTTAATTGCAACTGTGGCAGCAGGGCTTGAGGCTGTCGTTGGTCGTGAAGTGCGAGAGTTGGGCTACGATTGTCAGGTTGAAAATGGACGTGTTCGTTTTCAAGGAGACGTGAGAGCTATTATCGAAACCAACCTTTGGCTTCGGGCAGCAGATCGTATCAAAATTATCGTAGGAACGTTCCCAGCTAAGACTTTTGAAGAGCTATTTCAGGGAGTTTTCGCTTTGGATTGGGAAAATTATTTACCACTTGGAGCTCGGTTCCCGATTTCAAAAGCTAAATGTGTTAAGTCCAAACTTCACAATGAGCCCAGTGTTCAGGCTATTTCTAAGAAAGCTGTTGTCAAGAAATTGCAGAAACACTATGCTCGCCCAGAAGGGGTTCCTCTGATGGAGAATGGCCCAGAGTTTAAGATTGAGGTCTCTATTCTCAAAGATGTGGCAACTGTCATGATTGATACGACCGGGTCTAGCCTCTTTAAACGTGGTTATCGTACCGAAAAAGGTGGCGCTCCTATCAAGGAAAATATGGCAGCAGCCATTTTACAACTTTCTAACTGGTATCCAGACAAGCCTTTGATTGATCCGACCTGTGGTTCGGGGACTTTCTGTATTGAGGCAGTTATGATTGCTAGAAAGATGGCGCCAGGTCTTCGTCGCTCTTTTGCATTTGAGGAATGGAACTGGATCAGCGATCGCTTGATTCAAGAAGTGCGCACAGAAGCGGCTAAAAAAGTAGACCGTGAGCTTGAGCTGGATATCATGGGCTGTGATATTGATGCTCGCATGGTGGAAATTGCTAAGGCCAATGCTCAGGTAGCTGGTGTTGCAGGAGACATTACTTTTAAGCAGATGCGCGTGCAGGATTTACGTTCCGATAAAATCAATGGAGTAATCATTTCCAATCCGCCTTATGGTGAACGTTTGTCAGATGATGCAGGGGTGACCAAGCTCTATGCTGAGATGGGGCAAGTATTTGCACCGCTGAAAACTTGGAGCAAATTTATCCTGACTAGTGATGAAGCTTTTGAAAGCAAGTATGGTAGCCAAGCAGATAAGAAGCGTAAGTTATACAACGGAACCTTTAAAGTGGATCTGTATCAATATTTTGGTCAGCGTGTCAAACGGCAAGAGGTAAAATAGAAAGGGATACTCATGAGTAAAAAAAGACGAAATCGTCAAAAAAAAGAAGGTCAAGAACCGCAATTTGATTTTGATGAAGCAAAAGAGCTAACAGTTGGTCAAGCTATTCGTAAAAATGAAGAAGTGGAAGCAGGAGTCTTGCCTGAGGATTCCATTTTGGACAAGTATGTTAAGCAACACAGAGATGAAATTGAGGCGGATAAGTTTGCGACTCGTCAATACAAAAAAGAGGAGTTCGTTGAAACTCAGAGTCTGGATGATTTAATTCAAGAGATGCGTGATGCTGTAGAGAAGTCAGAAGCTTCTTCGGAGGAAGTTCCATCTTCTGAAGACATCTTACTACCCTTGCCTCTGGACGATGAGGAGCAAGGCTTGGATCCTCTATTGCTAGATGATGAAAATCCAACAGAAATGACTGAAGAAGTGGAAGAGGAGCAAAACCTTTCTCGTCTGGATCAAGAGGACTCAGAAAAGAAAAGTAAAAAAGGCTTTATTTTGACCGTTTTGGCGCTTGTATCAGTAATTATTTGTGTCAGTGCTTATTATGTCTACCGTCAAGTGGCTCGTTCGACCAAGGAAATTGAAACTTCTCAATCAACTACAGCCAATCAATCGGATGTGGATGATTTTAATACACTTTATGACGCCTTTTACACAGATAGCAATAAAACGGCTTTGAAAAATAGCCAGTTTGATAAACTGAATCAACTCAAGACTTTACTTGATAAGCTGGAAGGTAGTCGTGAACATACGCTTGCCAAATCTAAATATGATAGTCTAGCAACGCAAATCAAGGCTATTCAAGATGTCAATGCTCAATTTGAGAAACCAGCTATTGTGGATGGTGTGTTGGATACCAATGCCAAAGCCAAATCGGATGCTAAATTTACAGATATTAAAACTGGAAATACGGAGCTTGATAAAGTGCTAGATAAGGCTATCAGTCTTGGTAAGAGCCAGCAAACAAGTACTTCTAGCTCAAGTTTAAGTCAAACTAGCAGCTCAAGTTCAAGTCAAGCAAGTTCAAATACGACTAGTGAGCCAAAACCAAGTAGTTCAAATGAGACTAGAAGTAGTCGCAGTGAAGTCAATATGGGTCTCTCGAGTGCAGGGGTTGCTGTTCAAAGAAGTGCCAGTCGTGTTGCCTATAATCAGTCTGCTATTGATGATAGTAATAACTCTGCCTGGGATTTTGCGGATGGTGTCTTGGAACAAATTCTAGCGACTTCACGTTCACGTGGCTATATCACTGGAGACCAATATATCCTTGAACGTGTCAATATCGTTAACGGCAATGGTTATTACAACCTCTATAAGCCAGATGGAACCTATCTCTTTACCCTTAACTGTAAGACAGGCTACTTTGTCGGAAATGGCGCTGGTCATGCGGATGACTTGGACTACTAAGCAGTCGTTACAAAATTCTTTCTTTTCAAAAGTAAAAATGATAAAATAAAACAAATGAAACAAGAGGAGTGTCAAATGACAAAAGCTAACTTTGGTGTCGTAGGTATGGCCGTAATGGGTCGTAACCTTGCCCTTAATATTGAATCACGTGGTTACACAGTTGCTATCTACAACCGTAGTAAAGAAAAAACGGAAGATGTGATTGCTTGCCATCCTGAAAAGAATTTTGTACCAAGCTATGACGTTGAAAGTTTTGTAAACTCAATCGAAAAACCTCGTCGTATCATGCTGATGGTTCAAGCTGGACCTGGTACAGATGCTACTATCCAAGCCCTTCTTCCACACCTTGACAAAGGTGATATCTTGATTGACGGTGGAAATACTTTCTACAAAGATACCATCCGTCGTAATGAAGAATTGGCAAACTCAGGTATCAACTTTATCGGTACTGGAGTTTCTGGTGGTGAAAAAGGTGCTCTTGAAGGTCCTTCTATCATGCCTGGTGGACAAAAAGAGGCCTACGAATTGGTTGCGGATGTTCTTGAAGAAATCTCAGCTAAAGCACCAGAAGATGGCAAACCATGTGTGACTTATATCGGTCCTGATGGAGCTGGTCACTATGTGAAAATGGTTCACAACGGTATCGAGTACGGTGATATGCAATTGATCGCAGAAAGTTATGACTTGATGCAACACTTGCTAGGTCTTTCTGCAGAGGATATGGCTGAAATCTTTACTGAGTGGAACAAGGGTGAATTGGATAGCTACTTGATCGAAATCACAGCTGATATCTTGAGCCGTAAAGACGATGAAGGCCAAGATGGACCAATCGTAGACTACATCCTTGATGCTGCAGGTAACAAGGGAACTGGTAAATGGACTAGCCAATCATCTCTTGACCTTGGTGTACCATTGTCACTGATTACTGAGTCAGTGTTTGCACGCTACATTTCAACTTACAAAGAAGAACGTGTATATGCTAGCAAGGTGCTTCCAAAACCAGCTGCCTTCAACTTTGAAGGAGACAAGGCTGAATTGATTGAAAAGATCCGTCAAGCCCTTTACTTCTCAAAAATCATTTCATACGCACAAGGATTTGCTCAATTGCGTGTAGCCTCTAAAGAAAACAACTGGAACTTGCCATTTGCAGATATCGCATCTATCTGGCGTGATGGCTGTATCATCCGTTCTCGTTTTTTGCAAAAGATTACAGATGCTTACAACCGCGATGCAGATCTTGCCAACCTTCTTTTGGACGAGTACTTCTTGGATGTTACTGCTAAGTACCAACAAGCAGTACGTGATATCGTAGCTCTTGCGGTTCAAGCAGGTGTGCCAGTGCCAACTTTCTCAGCAGCTATTACTTACTTTGATAGCTACCGTTCAGCTGACCTTCCAGCTAACTTGATCCAAGCACAACGTGACTACTTTGGTGCTCACACTTACCAACGTAAAGACAAAGAAGGAACCTTCCACTACTCTTGGTATGACGAAAAATAAGTAGGTCAGCCATGGGGAAACGGATTTTATTACTTGAGAAAGAACGAAATCTAGCTCATTTTTTAAGTTTGGAACTCCAGAAAGAGCAGTATCGGGTTGATCTGGTAGAGGAGGGGCAAAAAGCCCTCTCCATGGCTCTTCAGACAGACTATGATTTGATTTTATTGAACGTTAATCTGGGAGATATGATGGCTCAGGATTTTGCAGAAAAATTGAGCCGAACTAAACCTGCCTCAGTCATCATGATTTTAGATCATTGGGAAGACTTGCAAGAAGAGCTGGAAGTTGTTCAGCGTTTTGCAGTTTCATACATCTATAAGCCAGTCGTTATCGAAAATCTGGTAGCGCGTATTTCGGCGATCTTCCGAGGTCGGGACTTCATTGATCAACACTGCAGTCTGATGAAAGTTCCAAGGACCTACCGCAATCTTAGGATAGATGTTGAACATCACACGGTTTATCGTGGTGAAGAGATGATTGCTCTGACCCGCCGTGAGTATGACCTTTTGGCGACACTTATGGGAAGCAAGAAAGTATTGACTCGTGAGCAATTGTTGGAAAGTGTTTGGAAGTATGAAAGTGCGACCGAGACAAATATCGTAGATGTCTATATCCGCTATCTACGGAGCAAGCTTGATGTTAAAGGACAAAAAAGCAACATTAAAACCGTGCGTGGTGTTGGTTACACCATGCAAGAATAGAAAAGCAGTTGCAGTTGTGTAACTGCTTTTTTGAGGAGTTTTTATATATTGACATGCAGTCGGGTCTTTGCTACAATCGTTTTAGGAGGATATATAAATGAAACTTTTGAAAAAAATGATGCAAGTTCTACTAGCAGTCTTTTTCTTTGGTTTGCTAGCTACAAATACGGTATTTGCGAATACCACAGGTGGCCGATTTGTTGATAAGGATAATAGAAAATATTATGTAAAAGATGATCATAAAGCAATCTATTGGCATAAAATAGACGGTAAAACTTACTATTTTGGTGATATTGGAGAGATGGTTGTCGGTTGGCAATACTTAGAAATTCCTGGAACAGGTTATCGTGATGATTTATTTGATAATCGTCCAGTCTTCGAAATTGGCCTTCAGGAGAAGTGGTACTATTTTGGACAAGATGGTGCTTTGCTAGAACAAACAGATAAACAAGTACTAGAGGCAAAAACGTCTGAAAATACAGGAAAAGTATACGGTGAACAATATCCTCTATCTGCTGAAAAGAGAACTTATTATTTTGATAATAATTATGCTGTAAAGACAGGCTGGATTTATGAAGAGGGTCATTGGTATTATTTAAATAAGCTAGGAAATTTTGGCGATGATTCTTACAATCCACTACCAATTGGTGAAGTTGCTAAGGGTTGGACTCAAGATTTTCATGTTACTATTGACATTGATAGAAGCAAACCTGCTCCATGGTACTACCTAGATGCTTACAGATTGGCAAAAAGTAAACGGAAAATGGTATTATTTTGGCTCCTCTGGTTCTATGGCAACAGGTTGGAAATATGTACGAGGCAAATGGTATTACTTAGATAATAAAAATGGTGATATGAAGACTGGCTGGTATCAAGATGGTTCAACTTGGTACTACCTAAATACAAGTAATGGAGATATGAAGACAGGTTGGTTCCAGGTCAATGGCAACTGGTACTATGCTTATAGCTCAGGTGCTTTGGCAGTGAATACGACCGTAGATGGCTACTACGTCAACTATAATGGCGAATGGGTTCGGTAATGACAGGGCGCTTATAATTATATTAGAACACTCGCTTAATCAAAGAAGTGACTTTGTTGTACTTGACCTGACTATTGGGGAGATTAAAAGCATGTGAAATCTACACATGCTTTTTCGTTAGTTATGAGTGTTGAACTTGACTAACCATTGACAAAAGATAAGAGCAATTAAAATAAGATACAAAAATATCGATGCTAACTGCACCGAAACGCCCGATGCTATGGATAGGGCTAATAGGGAGAGCAGGGACGGGGCGAGAATGTCCACTGTGCTCAGAGCAGAGCCCACCGTCCCCATCTTGTCACTGGGGATATGGGCAAAGACAGCTGCTTGTAGGCGAGGGCTGAGAATGCCGATAATCGTAGAACTGATGAAACTGGTCATGAAAATTACGATATAGGCTTGACAAAGGATACTAGTTATTAGAGTCAATAGGGAAATCTCACAGAAAACCAAGAGGTGCGTGAAACGGATATTTTTAAATAGATTACTGCTGGTCATATTGCCAAGGATAGCTCCACAAGACATGATGATGGAGAGCAGGGCGAGGAGTTGCCCAATGCTCAGTTGTGCTAGTGTCTGTTGGATGAAGCGGAGGGCAATCAGCCGAGGGGACACATCCAAGATGGCAATCATACTGGTCGTCAGAAACAGTAGTATGACGGTATCTTTTAACCTCAGGAGCACAGCCAGCGACTGTTTAAGATGTTGAAAATATTTCTTAAAACTCAGTGCTGTATGTGACATTTCAATCCTTTTTTCAACCTCATACAAGGTATGTCTAATAACATACAGACCCAAAAAGGCAATGACAAAAGTCAGAGTGTTGATAAGGGAAATAGTTTGAATACTCATAACATTGATAAGGAATGCGCCAGCCAGATTGGCGACAATGTGGACAACCCTCATCAGAGACTGCCTGAACCCCATGGCATCATGCAGGTCGTTCTTAATTACACTGATGTAGAGGGCGTTCATCATGTAGGCAGACAGGTAGCTCAAGGTGTCAGAGATGAGGTTGATGATGACAATCATAATGACTGAAACTAATGAAAAGGGCGACAAGACGAGAAATACTGTCAAAATAGCGTAGAGCAGGATTTTGATTTTGGCAATCCAGAGTGCGTGTTTGACTCTATTTTCTTGAAAATCTCCTAGAATCCCGAGAAAGAGTTGCGATAGTAGGGGAACCATCTCTGAAATGGAAATCAGTAAAATCGCTAGCGGAGCGAAATTGTACTGAGCCACATAATTGATAATGGCGAGGTAGAAAATACTGTCGCCGAATGATGAAAAACAGCTGTTTAGCAGCAACTGTCTATATATGTTGTTTGTCCAAAATAATTTCATACTTTTCTCCTTATGTCTGCACATCGAATGGGAATTTATTATTTAATAGACACCAATATACCCCCTGCTTCCTATTCCGAAGTCAAACAAATCTGTTTTACCACTATCTCCTTGAAACATCAGTAAATCGTGATCATCTCGTTCAGAACATGCTAAAATTACCTGTTGGATTTTTTCATCAGTAATTTGTTTTGATTGTAGACAGTGGTTTGTAGTAAGCTAGTTATTCCGTGGCAATATCCTGTCATCATTTTTAGATGATGGTTAAAAACAAATTCTTGATATTTACTAATAATATCTTTGTTTCCGTCACAATCGTACATACAAAGATATAAGATTATTCCGGAAATTCCTTCGCACCAAGAAAGTTGTAAATTTCCTAAATTTTCAGTATTAGAAGTAACTTTTTCTAATAATTTTTTTAATTCAGCATGGAATGTATGGAGATCATTATAGAACATAGAAGGTTCTAAGACTTTAGAATAGGCAAATAAAGCATATGCAATTTCACAATATCCATGAGCAAAGCTATAGTCTAAAATGCTTTCTTTGGCTGTATCTCTTTGTAGGAAATAATGATAAATTTCCCCATATACTATTGTGGATGAAAGTTTTAAGAGTATTGTCATTGGTAAATTGATAGTATTTTATTAATGATAATAGGACACCAGATTTTCCCAATGCAAAGTCTATTTCCTCTAGAGTATCATAATTCTCTATTAATTTCTTAGCGGTGACGTTTGCTAATTGTAGATAGTATTGATTTTTACTGATAGAAAATAAATGTAGGAGTAACCATAGATAGCCTGCATCACCAAATAGCAGTGAGTATTGATATTCATATGTGTGTGTCGTTCTAATTGTCACTGCCTTCTTGATGATAGAGAGTATTTTAGAATCCAGTTCTGGGGGGTACAATTTATTTAGAGGAAACAGTAGTCCAGCTATTCCGTGTTGGAATGATAAATTACTTACGAAATTTCCAAATTCTGTTGAAGAAGTGATCCTTCCTTCAGAATTTACAGTTTTATCTAGTAAAAATCGTAGAACACTATTACATTCTGTTTTGTAATCATATTTATGTTCCTCTATTTTTTTTAATTTTGACTAAATTATTTGTTTGACTTAAATTTAGTAGACATTGTAACCAAAATAGTTGCTCATCTGTGAGCTGACCTTGAGTATGTGATAGTTCTAGTAATTGAATAGGATCCTTTAGTTAGATTCAATCAATCTATAACACAACAACATAATAACACTTTTAGGATAACTTATCAAATATTATAGTAAAATGAAATAATAACAGGACAAATCGATCAGGACAGTCAAATCGATTTCTAAAAATGTTTTAGAAGTAGAGGTGTACTATTCTAGTTTCAATCTACTATAGTATATATTTTTACATCTTGAATTGTCAAATTAAGTGCATAAGTTTCCCGTAGCATACTTCATAAGGCGTTTTCCACTTAAGAAATTTTCGTGGTCGATTATTTAGAACTTGTATTCACAAAAAATGTTAAACTAGAGTTATGACACGCAAAGCATATGATACTGATTTAAACGATCAAGAATGGGCTAAGATTGAACCCTATTTCTCCAAACACCGCACCTATAAATGGCCGAAACGAGTACTTGTTAATGAGACTTTGTACGTCACTAAAACAGGTTGTCAATGGCGCATGATCCCTCACGACTTTCCTCTTTACTTAACGGTATGGAGTTTCTTTCGTCGTTCTATGACGACAGGTTGGTTCCAGGTCAATGGCAGATGGTACTACGCTTATAGCTCAGGTGCCTTGGCAGTGAATACGACCGTAGATGGCTATTTTGTCAATTATAATGGCGAATGGGTTCAATAATGAAAGAAGCGATTGTGAATGGAAACAATCGCTTTTTTTGTGAAAATATAATAAAATAGATAGGAAAGAATTAATACTTGTATGAAAAATAAGACGTTTTTTCGTCTAGTAAAAGGAAAAAATGACAAAAAAAGTTGGTGTCGGTCAGGCACATAGTAAGATAATTTTAATAGGGGAACATGCGGTCGTTTACGGTTATCCTGCCATTTCCCTGCCTCTTTTGGAGGTGGAGGTGACCTGTAAGGTAGTTCCTGCAGAGAGTCCTTGGCGCCTTTATGAGGAGGATACCTTGTCCATGGCGGTTTATGCCTCACTGGAGTATTTGGATATCACAGAAGCCTGCATTCGTTGTGAGATTGACTCGGCTATCCCTGAGAAACGGGGGATGGGTTCGTCAGCGGCTATCAGCATAGCGGCCATTCGTGCGGTATTTGACTACTATCAGGCTGATCTGCCTCATGATGTACTAGAAATCTTGGTCAATCGAGCTGAAATGATTGCCCATATGAATCCTAGTGGTTTGGATGCTAAGACCTGTCTCAGTGACCAACCTATTCGCTTTATCAAGAACGTAGGATTTACAGAACTTGAGATGGATTTATCCGCCTATTTGGTGATTGCCGATACGGGTGTTTATGGTCATACTCGTGAAGCCATCCAAGTGGTTCAAAATAAGGGCAAGGATGCCCTACCGTTTTTGCATGCCTTGGGAGAATTAACCCAGCAAGCAGAAGTTGCGATTTCACAAAAAGATGCTGAAGGACTGGGACAAATCCTCAGTCAAGCGCATTTACATTTAAAAGAAATTGGAGTCAGTAGCCCTGAGGCAGACTTTTTGGTTGAAACGACTCTTAGCCATGGTGCTCTGGGTGCCAAGATGAGCGGTGGTGGGCTAGGAGGTTGTATCATAGCCTTGGTAACCAATTTGACACACGCACAAGAACTAGCAGAAAGATTAGAAGAGAAAGGAGCTGTTCAGACATGGATAGAGAGCCTGTAACAGTACGTTCCTACGCAAATATTGCTATTATCAAATATTGGGGAAAGAAAAAAGAAAAAGAGATGGTGCCTGCTACTAGCAGTATTTCTCTAACTTTGGAAAATATGTATACAGAGACGACCTTGTCGCCTTTACCAGCCAATGTAACAGCTGACGAATTTTACATCAATGGTCAGCTACAAAATGAGGTCGAGCATGCTAAGATGAGTAAGATTATTGACCGTTATCGTCCAGCTGGTGAGGGCTTTGTCCGTATCGATACTCAAAACAATATGCCTACTGCAGCGGGCCTGTCCTCAAGTTCTAGTGGTTTGTCCGCCCTGGTCAAGGCTTGTAATGCTTATTTCAAGCTTGGATTGGATAGAAGTCAGTTGGCACAGGAAGCCAAATTTGCCTCAGGCTCTTCTTCTCGGAGTTTTTATGGACCACTAGGAGCCTGGGATAAGGATAGTGGAGAAATTTACCCTGTAGAGACAGACTTGAAACTAGCTATGATTATGTTGGTGCTAGAGGACAAGAAAAAACCAATCTCTAGCCGTGACGGGATGAAACTTTGTGTGGAAACCTCGACGACTTTTGACGACTGGGTTCGTCAGTCTGAGAAGGACTATCAGGATATGCTGATTTATCTCAAGGAAAATGATTTTGCCAAGATTGGAGAATTAACGGAGAAAAATGCCCTGGCTATGCATGCTACGACAAAGACTGCTAGTCCAGCCTTTTCTTATCTGACGGATGCCTCTTATGAGGCTATGGACTTTGTCCGCCAGCTTCGTGAGAAAGGAGAGGCCTGCTACTTTACCATGGATGCTGGTCCCAATGTTAAGGTCTTCTGTCAGGAGAAAGACTTGGAGCATTTATCAGAAATTTTCGGTCAGCGTTATCGCTTGATTGTGTCAAAAACAAAGGATTTGAGTCAAGATGATTGCTGTTAAAACTTGCGGAAAACTCTATTTGGCAGGTGAATATGCTATTTTAGAGCCAGGGCAGTTAGCTTTGATAAAGGATATTCCCATCTATATGAGGGCTGAGATTGCTTTTTCTGATAGCTACCGTATCTATTCAGATATGTTTGATTTCGCAGTGGACTTAAGGCCCAATCCTGACTATAGCTTGATTCAAGAAACGATTGCTTTGATGGGAGACTTCCTCGCTGTTCGTGGTCAGAATTTAAGACCTTTTTCTCTAGAAATCTGTGGCAAAATGGAACGAGAAGGGAAAAAGTTTGGTCTAGGTTCTAGTGGCAGCGTCGTTGTCTTGGTTGTCAAGGCTTTACTGGCTCTCTATAATCTTTCGGTTGATCAGAATCTCTTGTTCAAGCTGACTAGCGCTGTCTTGCTCAAGCGAGGAGACAATGGTTCCATGGGCGACCTTGCCTGTATTGTGGCAGAGGATTTGGTTCTCTACCAGTCATTTGATCGCCAGAAGGTGGCTGCTTGGTTAGAAGAAGAAAACTTGGCGACAGTTCTGGAGCGTGATTGGGGATTTTTTATCTCACAAGTGAAACCAACTTTAGAATGTGATTTCTTAGTGGGATGGACCAAGGAAGTGGCTGTATCGAGTCACATGGTCCAGCAAATCAAGCAAAATATCAATCAAAATTTTTTAACTTCCTCAAAAGAAACGGTGGTTTCTTTGGTCGAAGCCTTGGAGCAGGGGAAAGCCGAAAAAGTTATCGAGCAAGTAGAAGTAGCCAGCAAGCTTTTAGAAGGCTTGAGTACAGATGTTTACACGCCTTTGCTTAGACAGTTGAAAGAAGCCAGTCAAGATTTGCAGACCGTTGCCAAGAGTAGTGGTGCTGGTGGTGGTGACTGTGGCATCGCCCTGAGTTTTGATGCGCAATCAACCGAAACCTTAAAAAATCGTTGGGCCGTTCTGGGGATTGAGCTCTTATATCAAGAAAGGATAGGACATGACGACAAATCGTAAGGACGAGCATATCCTCTATGCCCTTGAGCAGAAAAGTTCCTATAATAGCTTTGATGAGGTGGAGCTGATTCATTCTTCCTTGCCTCTTTACAATCTGGATGAAATCGATCTTTCGACAGAGTTTGCTGGTCGAAAGTGGGACTTTCCTTTTTATATCAATGCCATGACTGGTGGAAGTAATAAGGGAAGAGAAATCAATCAAAAGCTGGCTCAGGTGGCGGAATCCTGTGGTATTTTATTTGTAACGGGTTCTTATAGCGCAGCCCTCAAAAATCCAACGGATGATTCTTTTTCTGTCAAGTCTAGTCATCCCAATCTCCTCCTTGGAACCAATATTGGATTGGACAAGCCTGTCGAGTTAGGACTTCAGACTGTAGAAGAGATGAATCCTGTTCTATTGCAAGTGCATGTCAATGTCATGCAGGAATTACTCATGCCCGAGGGAGAAAGGAAGTTTAGAAGCTGGCAATCGCATCTAGCAGATTATAGCAAGCAAATTCCCGTTCCTATTGTCCTCAAGGAAGTGGGCTTTGGAATGGATGCCAAGACAATCGAAAGAGCCTATGAATTCGGTGTTCGTACAGTGGACCTATCGGGTCGTGGTGGCACCAGCTTTGCCTATATCGAAAACCGTCGTAGTGGCCAGCGTGATTACCTCAATCAATGGGGTCAGTCTACCATGCAGGCCCTTCTCAATGCCCAAGAATGGAAAGATAAGGTCGAACTCTTGGTTAGTGGAGGGGTTCGGAATCCGCTGGATATGATTAAGTGCTTGGTTTTTGGTGCTAAGGCTGTGGGATTGTCACGAACCGTTCTGGAATTGGTTGAAACCTACACAGTTGAAGAAGTGATTGGCATTGTTCAAGGCTGGAAAGCAGATCTACGCTTGATTATGTGTTCCCTTAACTGTGCCACCATAGCAGATCTACAAAAAGTAGACTATCTTCTTTATGGAAAATTAAAAGAAGCAAATGATCAGATGAAAAAGGCGTAACCAGCGCCTTTTTTTCCATCCTCAGACTGAGGTGACTTTTTTGAATTGTGATAAAATAGAAGGGAGAGGATGAACCTATGAGAAAATTTAAAATCTTTTTATTTATCGAAGCCTGTCTTCTGACAGGAGCTCTGATTTTGATGGTATCAGAGCATTTTTCGCGTTTTCTGCTGATACTATTCCTCTTTTTGCTTTTGATTCGCTACTACACTGGTAAAGAGGGAAATAATCTTCTTTTAGTAGCGGTAACCATTCTCTTCTTTTTCATCGTTATGCTCAATCCTTTTGTGATTCTAGCTATTTTTGTTGCGGTTATCTATAGCCTCTTTCTTCTTTACCCGATGATGAACCAGGAAAAAGAGCAGACCAATTTGGTTTTTGAAGAGATCGTGACGGTTAAGAAGGAGAAAAATCGTTGGTTTGGAAATCTTCATCATTTTTCAAGCTACCAGACTTGCCAATTCGATGATATCAATCTCTTTCGCTTCATGGGCAAGGACACTATTCATCTGGAGAGGGTCATCTTAACCAATCATGACAATGTCATTATCCTCAGAAAGATGGTAGGAACGACCAAAATCATCGTACCTGTAGATGTGGAAGTCAGTCTCAGCGTTAACTGTCTCTATGGGGATTTGACTTTTTTCAACCAGCCCAAGCGAGCCCTCCGCAATGAACACTATCATCAAGAAACAAAAGACTATCTCAAGAGTAACAAGAGTGTCAAGATTTTCTTGACCACTATGATTGGTGATGTGGAGGTGGTTAGAGGATGAAAAAACAAGCCTATGTCATTATTGCTCTCACCTCTTTCCTGTTTGTCTTTTTTTTCTCCCACAGCTTGCTGGAAATACTTGATTTTGACTGGTCTATCTTTTTGCACGATGTCGAAAAAACAGAAAAATTTGTCTTTTTATTGTTGGTTTTCAGCATGTCCATGACCTGTCTCTTAGCCCTGTTTTGGCGAGGGATCGAAGAGCTTTCTCTAAGAAAAATGCAGGCTAATCTCAAGCGTTTATTGGCAGGGCAAGAAGTAGTTCAGGTTGTAGATCCAGATTTGGATGCCAGTTTCAAGTCCTTATCAGGTAAACTTAACCTTTTGACAGAGGCTCTTCAAAAAGCTGAAAATCATAGCCTTGCTCAGGAAGAGGAAATCATCGAGAAGGAACGGAAGCGAATTGCTCGGGATTTGCACGATACAGTCAGTCAGGAGTTGTTTGCGGCCCACATGATTTTATCGGGTATCAGTCAGCAGGCTTTGAAATTGGATAGAGAAAAGATGCAGACCCAGTTGCAGAGTGTCACAGCTATTTTAGAAACTGCCCAGAAGGATTTGCGGGTTTTGCTCTTGCATTTGCGACCAGTTGAACTGGAGCAGAAGAGCTTGATAGAAGGGATTCAAATTCTCTTAAAAGAGCTTGAGGACAAGAGTGATCTTAGGGTTAGTCTCAAGCAGAATATGACGAAATTGCCTAAGAAAATCGAGGAGCATATCTTCCGTATCCTGCAAGAGTTGATTAGCAATACGCTCCGCCATGCCCAGGCATCTTGCCTAGATGTCTACCTCTATCAGACAGATGTTGAATTGCAACTGAAGGTGGTGGACAATGGGATTGGTTTCCAGTTAGGGAGCTTAGACGACTTGAGTTATGGACTGCGAAATATCAAGGAGCGGGTTGAAGATATGGCTGGAACAGTTCAACTCTTGACAGCTCCCAAGCAAGGGCTGGCGGTTGATATCCGTATTCCCCTGTTAGATAAGGAATGATAAAGGAGTAAAGATGAAAATTTTACTAGTAGATGACCATGAAATGGTCCGATTGGGCTTGAAAAGCTACTTTGACCTCCAAGACGATGTAGAAGTTGTGGGCGAGGCTACAAACGGGTCTCAAGGGATTGACTTGGCCTTGGAACTGCGTCCAGATGTCATTGTCATGGATATTGTCATGCCTGAGATGAATGGGATTGACGCGACCTTAGCAATCCTTAAAGAATGGCCTGAAGCCAAGATTTTGATTGTGACCTCTTATTTGGACAATGAAAAAATCATGCCAGTCTTAGATGCTGGTGCCAAAGGCTATATGCTCAAGACTTCTAGTGCAGATGAATTGCTTCATGCCGTCAGTAAGGTAGCTGCTGGCGAGCTGGCCATTGAGCAAGAGGTTAGCAAGAAGGTTGAATACCACCGCAATCATATGGAACTTCATGAAGAATTGACTGCGCGTGAGCGAGATGTTCTCCAACTCATCGCCAAGGGCTACGAAAATCAGCGCATCGCAGATGACCTCTTTATCTCTCTCAAGACGGTCAAGACCCACGTGTCCAACATTCTTGCCAAACTTGAAGTCAGCGATCGTACCCAGGCGGCTGTCTATGCCTTTCAGCACCATTTGGTGGGGCATGAGGAGTTTTAGATGAGTTTAGCAGATTTACTTGAGGAGCTAGAAGCAGCAAAAGACTCTAAAAAGCAAGGCCCATGGAAGCCTATATGCGCCATCAATTTTCTTTTCTAGGTATTGCGGTGCCTGAAAGAAATAAACTCTATAAAAATATTTTCCAGAAGCGAAAAAAACAAAGATTATCGATTGGGATTTTGCAGACACTTGCTGGGAAAAGGAGCCTAGAAAATACCAATATGTGGCTGCTAACTATTTGAAAGCAATGCAGTCTTATCTAAAGGAAACCGATTTGCCTAAGCTAGAGCAGTTAGTCGTGACAAAATCCTGGTGGGACACGGTAGATATCCTAGATCGAGTAGTAGGGAGTTTGATGTATGAACACCCTGAACTAGAAGAAATAATCTTAATACTCTTCGAAAATCTCTTCAAACCACGTCAGCTCTATCTGCAATCTCAAAACAGTGTTTTGAGCAATCTGCGGCTAGCTTCCTAGTTTGCTCTTTGATTTTCATTGAGTATAAAATGGAGCCTATTAGATAATATCTGGCTGAGACGTGTCGCTATTGACCACCAGTTGTTAAGAAAAGAGAAGACCAATACTCAATTAATGGAAAAGATTCTACTTCATAACTTGAACCAAACAGAATTTTTTATCAATAAAGCTATTGGCTGGACTCTGCGAGACTACTCCAAAACGAATCCCACTTGGGTAACATGCTTTATTGAGAAAAACAAGGAAAGAATGGCTGAACTTAGTATCAAAGAAGCAAGTAAGTACCTCTAGCGTGATTGAAAAGCGCAGTCATTAATTGAAAAGTTTACCTGTTTATGTGATAATGGAGGGTATTTAAAGAAGGTGGTAGATTTCTTGATTCTATAGTAGATTAAGAAATTTAGAATAGTACGCTATAATTACATTAGGAGGATACAATAATGAAGAAAACTGTTTATAAAAAATTGGGTATTTCAATTATTGCGAGTACTTTATTGGCTAGCCAGTTATCGACAGTATCTGCTTTGAGTGTTATTTCTAGTACAGGTGAAGAATATGAGGTAAGTGAGACACTAGAAAAAGGTCCAGAGTCTAATGATTCTTCATTATCTGAGATTTCACCAACGTATGGTTCATACTACCAAAAGCAATCAGAAGTATTATCGGTAATGATGATTTGATTAAAATTGATAATACTTTACAGTATCCGTATTCGACTTCAGCTATGGTTTTATCTAAGTATTATGGAGTAGCCGATGGAATGAATGTAGAAGGGAGGGGAAGTGCGAATTTTATTAAAGATAATGTGTTAATTACAGCGGCTCACAACTACTACAGACATGACTATGGGAAAGAAGCGGATGATATTTATGTTCTTCCGGCTGTTAGTTCAAGTCAAGAACTATTTGGAAAGATCAAAGTAAAGGAAGTTCGTTATTTGAAGGAATTTAGAAATTTAAATTCTAAGGATGCAAGGGAATATGACTTGGCTTTATTAATTCTAGAAGAGCCCATTGGTGCAAAATTAGGGACTTTGGGTCTTCCTACTAGTCAAAAAAATTTGACAGGAATAACTGTGACTATCACAGGCTATCCATCATATAATTTTAAAATTCATCAAATGTATACAGATAAAAACAAGTTTTAAGTGATGATGGCATGTTCTTGGATTACCAAGTTGATACTTTAGAGGGGTCTAGTGGATCTACAGTTTGTGATGCTAGTCACCGCGTAGTAGGAGTGCATACTTTAGGAGATGGAGCTAATCAAATTAACAGTGCAGTTAAATTAAATGAACGAAATTTGTCATTTATTTATTCGGTTCTTAAAGGTTACTCTCTTGAAGGATGGTGAATGGGTTAGGTAATGAAGGCTAATTGTAAACTGTGATGGATACTTAACTTTGTATAATAGGTGGATAAAAGTCTTTAAAATAGGAAAAAACGCATATTATTAGGTGTTTAAAAACCTTGATAATATGCGTTTTATAATGGAAAGATTTCTTCAATTTCGTCTTGTATAGTAGATTGAAACTATAATAGTACACCTCTACTTCTAAAACATTGTTAGAAATTGATTTGACTGTCCTGATCGATTTGTCCTGTTCTTATTTCGTTTTACTATAATGTAATCGTCCAATAACGAAGTATTTTTGGATAGTCCGAAAAGTTTAGCTTCATATAGAGTAATTGGTATTAGTGATAGAGTGTTAGAAATTTTAAAAGAATATCTTCTTTTAGAAGAAGGTGATTATATATTTACAAATAATGGTTCTCCCTTAATGATAACTTGTTTCAATTACTTTTTGAAAAACAGTTTTAGGAAAAGTGAAATTAAGAAAGATGATTTTGTATTGACTGCTCATGTTTTTAGATATTCGCATATAAGTTTGCTTGCTGAATTGGAAGTACCTATAACAGCGATAATGGATCGTGTAGATTATACTAATGAAACAAAGATTTTAAGTGTTTATACTCATGTTACTGAGAAGATGAAGTCAAATATAACTGAAAAATTAGATAAATTAGTTTTGGAAAATGACTAACCAAAAGATATCCAAAGTAGTCTAAAATTGTCTATACTTTATGAGTGTTTTAGTTAGGAAAAAGGCTTGTTGTCTATAATTGTCTGCATTAGTCTAGATTTTATTTATAGAAAATGTTATAATAGACTGTATTTAAAAAATTTTAAGGAGAAATGACAGAATGTCTGTATCATTTGAAAACAAAGAAACAAACCGTGGTGTCTTGACTTTCACTATCTCTCAAGACCAAATCAAACCAGAATTGGACCGTGTCTTCAAGTCAGTGAAGAAATCTCTTAATGTTCCAGGTTTCCGTAAAGGTCACCTTCCACGTCCTATCTTCGATAAAAAATTTGGTGAAGAATCACTTTACCAAGACGTTATGAACGCTCTTTTGCCAAACGCTTATGAAGCAGCTGTAAAAGAAGCTGGTCTTGAAGTGGTTGCCCAACCAAAAATTGACGTAATTTCAATGGAAAAAGGTCAAGACTGGGTTATCACTGCTGAAGTCGTTACAAAACCTGAAGTAAAATTGGGTGACTACAAAAACCTTGAAGTATCAGTTGATGTAGAAAAAGAAGTAACTGACGCTGATGTTGAAGAGCGTATCGAACGCGAACGCAACAACCTGGCTGAATTGGTTATCAAGGAAGCTGCTGCTGAAAACGGCGATACTGTTGTGATTGACTTCGTTGGTTCTATCGACGGTGTTGAATTTGACGGCGGAAAAGGTGAAAACTTCTCACTTGGACTTGGTTCAGGTCAATTCATCCCTGGTTTCGAAGACCAATTGGTAGGTCACTCAGCTGGCGAAACCGTTGATGTTATCGTAACATTCCCAGAAGACTACCAAGCAGAAGACCTTGCAGGTAAAGAAGCTAAATTCGTGACAACTATCCACGAAGTAAAAGCTAAAGAAGTTCCAGCTCTTGACGATGAACTTGCAAAAGACATTGATGAAGAAGTTGAAACACTTGCTGACTTGAAAGAAAAATACCGCAAAGAATTGGCTGCTGCTAAAGAAGAAGCTTACAAAGATGCAGTTGAAGGTGCAGCAATTGATACAGCTGTAGAAAATGCTGAAATCGTAGAACTTCCAGAAGAAATGATCCACGAAGAAGTTCACCGTTCAGTAAATGAATTCCTTGGGAACTTGCAACGTCAAGGGATCAACCCTGACATGTACTTCCAAATTACTGGAACTACTCAAGAAGACCTTCACAACCAATACCAAGCAGAAGCTGAGTCACGTACTAAGACTAACCTTGTTATCGAAGCAGTTGCCAAAGCTGAAGGATTTGATGCTTCAGAAGAAGAAATCCAAAAAGAAGTTGAGCAATTGGCAGCAGACTACAACATGGAAGTTGCACAAGTTCAAAACTTGCTTTCAGCTGACATGTTGAAACATGATATCACTATCAAAAAAGCTGTTGAATTGATTACAAGCACAGCAACAGTAAAATAATCTTAATAAACAGAAAACCCACCTGAATTGGTGGTTTTTCTGATGCACTATTTTCCAAAAATCTCTTTGAGGTCTGTGTCTGTAATCCCAATCATGGCTGGAATGCTGTCCCAGTTTTCTTCGGTTAGGATGTAGGATTGTTCAGAGGCACTTGATGTGACTGTTTCAGAGACAGCTTGTTGCTTTTCTTCAACATTCTCCAGTAGATCACTGAAGCGTTCAATCAGATAGGTTTTTCGGGCAGTTCCGATGTGTTGGGTAGCATAGTCGAAGGCTTGTAATTCGCCTAGTAAGATGAGTTTGCTTTTGGCACGTGTAATGGCTGTGTAGATGAGATTTCGCTCCAGCATACGTCGGCTAGCACTAGTAATCGGTAGGATGACAACTGGGAACTCACTTCCCTGAGACTTATGAATACTCATGGCATAGGCCAAGCGAATCTTGTACCATTCGTTACGGGGGTAAGAGACTTCATTACCATCAAAATCAATGACAATCTCGTCTTGTTTCGATTCGGTGTATTTACCAGGAATCAGGTCTGTGATAGCTCCTAAATCCCCATTAAAGACATTGATTTCAGCATCGTTAACCAAATGAATGACCTTGTCTCCCTTACGATAGTGGCACTGAGGAGCTTCAAAACTGAGTTGATCTTTTTGTGGGGGATTGAGCAGGTCTTGCATGAGCTGATTGATAGCATCAATCCCTGCCGTCCCTCGGTACATAGGAGCCAGAACTTGGATATCACGGGCAGGAATACCATTTCTGAGGGCGGCACCTAAGATTTTTTCAATGGTGGCAGGAATATGGCCACTAGCAATTTCAAAGTAGGAACGGTCAGCTTTTTTTTGGGTGAAATCAGCTGGCAAGATGCCCTGTCGAATCTGACTAGCTAGGGTGACGATGGTTGATTCTTTGCTTTGTCGATAAATTTTTTCCAAGCGAGTCTGAGGAATCAAAGGAATATGAAGCAGATCCGCTAGAACCTGTCCAGGACTGACAGAAGGTAGCTGATCACTGTCACCTACGATGAGGATCTTACTGTTAGAAGAGATATTGGAGAAGAGTTGATTGGCCAGCCAAGTATCTACCATAGAGAATTCATCCACGATGATAAAGTCAGCATCTAGGTAATCTTCCAGATGACTGGTATCATCGTCACCTGTCATTCCCAAGTGGCGGTGTATGGTCGCGCTAGGCAAACCTGTCAATTCATTCATGCGGCGAGCGGCTCGTCCAGTTGGAGCAGCAAGAAGAATGGGCAGATTGCTTTTCTTCCTGAAGTCAAGTCCTTCAAAAAGGGCATAAACAGCGATGATTCCATTGATAACAGTTGTCTTACCAGTACCAGGCCCACCTGTCAGGATAAAGACCTTGTTCTGGATAGCGTCACAAATAGCTTGTTTTTGAATGTTATCATACTCAATCCCCAGTTCTTGCTCGACAGTAGTGATATGCTTTTGAATAGTTTCTAAATCTTGGCTCTTCTGTTTTCCTTTTTCAAGGATACGAATCAAGTGACTGCGGATGCCTTCCTCAGCGAAAAAGAGGCTGTTGTCAAAGATCTTGGTATCAATCTGCTGAACCTTGTCTTCTTCGATCAGGTAGGAGAGCTCTTGGGCAACTTGGCTGGGGTCTAGTTCCACGGGACGGGAAGACTCAAGGAGAGTAAGGGTTTGTTCCAGCAAATCCCGTGCTTCAACATAGGTGTCCCCTGTTTCCATACAGGCCTGAAAAAGACTGTGAACTAGACCGGCGCGGAAGCGTTCAGGAGCCTGACTTTCGATGCCTAGTTCCTCAGCTAGTTGGTCAGCAATGGTAAAGCCCAAACCCTTGATATCCTCAACCAGCTGGTAGGGATAATTTTCAACCACATCAAGGGTTTCTTCCTTGTAAAAGTCTTGAATCTGAAAGGCTAGTTTGTTGGGAATGCCGTAGTTGGCTAGTTTGGCCAAAATCATCTCCGTTCCGTAGTTGAGACGGAGAGTGGAGACGAAAGCCTCGCGATTTTTGGCAGAGAGTCCTGCGATGCCTTCTAACTTTTCTGGGTGTTGCAAAATTTCGTCAATGGTATTTTCGCCATAGGTATCCACGATTTTCTGAGCTGTCTTGAGACCAATCCCCTTGAAATGGCTACTTGAAAAGTACTTGACCAAGCCCTTACTAGTTGGTTTTGCGCGATCATAACGACTGATTTGCAGTTGTTCTCCATACTTGGAGTGCTGGACAATTTGCCCCCAAAAAGTATAGTCTTCGCCCTCAATTACATCAGCCATGGTTCCTGTGACAATGATTTCAAAATCATCAAAATCCTCTGCGTCCGTATCGTCGATTTCTAGGAGGAGGATGCGATAAAAATTGCTGGGATTTTCAAAAATAATCCGTTCAATAGTTCCTGAAAAATAAACTTCCATAAAATTCCTTTGCATGAATAGGTGAGAGTTGAGGTGTTTCTGTTCTGGTAAGTTTAGATAGTTACCAATCATTTTCTCACGATAGAAGAAGAGGCTGAGATTGGTGATTCTCGGCCTCTTAGGTTTCTTAAAATGTTCCGATACGGGTGATTGGCCAGAAGCGGAATTTAGCTTCCCCTGTGATATCTTTTGCTTTGAAGGTACCTACGTGGCGGCTGTCGCTCGAAACCAAGCGGTCATCTCCGAGGAGAAGGTATTCTCCTTCTGGAACAGTAAAGCTAAAGTTGGTGTTGTAGTTGACATCAACTGTGAAGGCTTGGGCTTTTTGAGCGATACTTCTAAAGAAAGTTCCTTTATTTCCTTCAAAGCCCTTGCCTGAGTAAGTGCTTTGGAGTTTGTCATCCTTGAAGCGTTTGATATAGTCTGCTAGATAAGGCTCGTCCGTTTCTTTGTCATTGATGTAGAGTTTATCATTTTCGTAACGAATGGTGTCGCCAGGCATTCCAATCACGCGCTTGACGATGTCCTTATTGCCATCTTCCTCATGGGCCACCACGATATCAAAACGGTCAATAGGAAGGTGTTTTACAACGAAGAGAATTTCGCCATCCGCTAGGGTCGGATCCATGGAATGTCCTTCTACGCGAACATTGCTCCAAAAAAAGATACGACTTAAAGCTAGTAATGACAGAATTAGGAGGAACAGTCCCCACTCTTTTAAGAAATTTTTAAATGAATTCATAACTTACCTTTCTAAGCGTTTTTTCGCTTTTTCAGTGTTTTTAAAGTGCAATTTGGCGCAGAAGTTGAGTCCCTGCATACCATAGGCTTGCAAAATCTGGCTAGCCACCTTGTCAGAAGCCGTTCCAGCTCCACTTGGAAGCTGATAACCCAGTTCTCGTCCCAGATTTTCAAGATTTTCCAGAAAGAGATCACGCGCAATGACAGAAGAAACTGCGACAGACAAGTATTTGCCCTCAGCCTTTTCTTCTAAGCTGATAGGATTACTGAAACGATTGGCCTCTTGTGCCAAGTACTTGTCATAATTTTTAGCACTGGTAAAGGCATCAATCACAATTTTCTCAGGCTGAACACCTTTTTGAAGGAGGAGATAGATAGCCTGATTATGGAGGGCAACCTTAACCGAAACAGCATTGTAGCGGTCTCCGATGACCTCGTTGTACTTGCTGGGTGAGAGAAGGAGTGCCTGGTGCTGGATTTTTTCCTTGAGAATAGGAGCAATCTGACGGATCTTTTGGTCGGTCAGAGTCTTAGAATCCCCCACACCGAGTTTTCGTAAAAAGTCGTGCTGGTCAGGTGTGACAAAGGCAGCCACAACTGCAAGCCCACCAAAGTAGGAACCATTTCCCACCTCATCTGTCCCAATTAAAGGAAGATTTTGTCCGCTGGTTTGCTCTACAGCTTGATAGCCAAAGAAACTGGCGTATTTTTCAGCCCCTTCACCCTGAAGCAAGATTTTTCCAGAAGTATAGATAGAAACCGTTGCTTGAGGTAGTTTCAAAAAGTAGCGGATATAGGGATTCTTGCTAGGAGCCAGACTGGTTTGATAGTGTTCAAGAAAAGCCTGAATATCCTTTTCGCTTGGTGTGAGTGTGATACTTGCCATAGTTTCTATTGTACCACAAAAGCAGTAAAATTTGTAAAAACTGACAAAATTAGCGAATTTTGGTATAATATCGTGAGGTGAATTTTATGGCAAATCTAAATCGATTCAAATTTACATTCGGGAAAAAATCGTTAACCTTGACAAGCGAACATGATAACCTTTTTATGGAGGAAATCGCTAAGGTTGCGACAGAAAAATACCAAGCAATTAAAGAACAAATGCCTAGCGCAGATGATGAAACAATCGCTCTTTTGTTGGCAGTCAACTGTTTATCAACTCAGCTCAGCCGTGAGATTGAATTTGACGATAAGGAGCAAGAGCTAGAAGAACTCCGTCACAAGCTTGTGACTTGTAAGCAAGAACAGAGCAAGATTGAGGATTCCTTATGATTTCATTCCTTCTTCTATTGGTCTTGGTTTGGGGATTTTATATCGGCTATCGGAGAGGCCTGCTCTTACAGGTTTATTACCTGATTTCAGCCATGGCATCGGCTTTTATGGCTGGCCAGTTTTATAAGGGGCTTGGAGAGCAATTCCATTTATTGCTCCCTTATGCAAATTCGCAGGAAGGTCAGGGGACTTTCTTTTTCCCATCGGATCAACTCTTTCAGCTGGATAAGGTCTTTTATGCAGGTATCGGCTACTTGCTTGTATTTGGGATTGTCTATAGCATTGGTCGTTTGCTTGGTCTTCTCTTACACTTGATTCCTAGCAAAAAACTGGGTGGTAAGTTGTTCCAAGTTTCAGCAGGTATCTTGTCTATGTTGGTGACCTTATTTGTCTTGCAAATGGCCTTGACAATCTTGGCGACCATCCCCATGGCAGTTATACAAAATCCTCTTGAAAAGAGTATCGTCGCAAAACACATCATCCAGAGCATACCGATAACAACCAGTTGGCTCAAACAAATCTGGGTGACAAATTTAATCGGATAAAAAGGGCAGGAGTTTTCCTAGCCCTTTGTTTACAGATTTGACTCGAATCTATCAGAATGTAAAAAGCTACCACACCTAGACATTCAAAGACAAGGAAATAAAGATGAATAAGAAAATATTAGAAACATTAGAGTTCGATAAGGTCAAGGCCTTGTTTGAGCCTCATTTGTTGACCGAGCAGGGCTTGGAGCAATTGAGACAGCTGGCTCCGACTGCCAAAGCAGATAAAATCAAACAGGCTTTTGCTGAGATGAAAGAAATGCAGGCTCTTTTCGTCGAGCAACCGCATTTTACTATTCTCTCAACTAAGGAAATTGCAGGAGTCTGCAAGAGGTTGGAGATGGGAGCGGATCTCAATATCGAGGAGTTCCTACTCTTGAAACGCGTGCTTCTTGCCAGCCGAGAACTTCAAAGTTTTTACGCCAATCTGGAAAATGTCAGCTTGGAAGAATTAGCCCTTTGGTTTGAGAAATTACATGATTTTCCGCAATTACAAGGAAATCTTCAGGCCTTTAATGATGCGGGTTTCATTGAAAATTTTGCCAGTGAAGAATTGGCGCGAATCCGTCGAAAAATACATGATAGCGAGAGTCAGGTACGCGATGTTTTACAAGACTTGCTCAAGCAAAAAGCGCAGATGTTGACGGAAGGAATTGTTGCTAGCAGAAATGGCCGTCAGGTTTTACCAGTCAAAAACACCTACCGCAATAAGATTGCAGGTGTCGTTCATGATATTTCTGCTAGTGGAAACACCGTCTATATCGAACCACGTGAGGTAGTCAAACTGAGCGAAGAAATTGCTAGTCTGCGAGCAGATGAGCGCTATGAAATGCTTCGCATTCTCCAAGAAATTTCTGAGCGTGTCCGCCCTCATGCGGCTGAGATTGCTAATGACGCTTGGATTATCGGTCATCTGGACTTGATTCGTGCCAAGGTTCGATTTATCCAAGAAGGACAAGCAGTCGTGCCTCAGCTGTCAGAAAATCAAGAGATTCAACTGCTCCATGTCTGCCATCCTTTGGTCAAAAATGCCGTCGCAAATGATGTCTATTTTGGTCAAGATTTAACAGCTATTGTCATTACAGGTCCCAATACAGGTGGGAAGACCATCATGCTCAAAACTCTGGGCTTGACACAGGTCATGGCCCAGTCAGGATTGCCGATTTTAGCAGACAAGGGAAGTCGTGTTGGTATTTTTGAAGAAATCTTTGCTGATATTGGAGATGAGCAGTCTATTGAGCAGAGCTTGTCTACCTTCTCTAGCCATATGACCAATATCGTGGATATTCTTGGCAAGGTCAACCAACATTCACTCTTACTTTTGGATGAGTTGGGGGCTGGTACTGATCCCCAAGAGGGAGCAGCCCTTGCCATGGCTATTCTGGAGGACCTTCGCCTGCGTCAAATCAAGACCATGGCGACGACCCACTATCCAGAACTCAAGGCCTACGGTATTGAGACAGCCTTTGTGCAAAATGCCAGTATGGAGTTTGATACTGCAACTCTTCGCCCGACCTATCGCTTTATGCAGGGTGTTCCTGGCCGAAGTAATGCCTTTGAAATTGCCAAACGTCTAGGCCTATCTGAAGTTATCGTAGGAGATGCCAGTCAGCAGATCGATCAGGACAATGACGTCAATCGTATCATTGAGCAATTAGAAGAGCAGACGCTGGAAAGCCGCAAACGCTTGGACAATATCCGTGAGGTGGAGCAAGAAAATCTCAAGATGAACCGTGTGCTAAAAAAACTCTACAACGAGCTTAATCGTGAAAAGGAAACCGAGCTTAACAAGGCGCGTGAACAGGCTGCTGAGATTGTGGATATGGCCCTAAGTGAAAGTGACCAGATTCTCAAAAATCTCCACAGTAAATCCCAACTCAAGCCCCACGAAATCATTGAAGCCAAAGCCAAGTTGAAAAAATTGGCTCCTGAAAAAGTGGACTTGTCTAAAAACAAGGTCCTTCAAAAGGCCAAGAAAAAACGAGCTCCAAAGGTGGGAGATGATATCGTGGTTCTCAGTTATGGTCAGCGTGGTACCTTGACCAGTCAACTCAAGGACGGCCGCTGGGAAGCCCAAGTTGGCTTGATTAAGATGACCTTGGAAGAGAAAGAGTTTGATCTTGTTCAAGCCCAGCAAGAAAAACGAGTCAAGAAGAAACAGGTCAATGTTGTGAAACGAACTTCTGGGCGAGGACCTCAAGCTAGACTGGATCTTCGAGGCAAGCGCTATGAAGAAGCCATGAATGAGCTAGATACCTTCATCGACCAAGCCTTGCTTAACAATATGGCTCAAGTTGATATCATCCATGGTATCGGAACAGGAGTCATCCGTGAAGGAGTTACCAAATACTTGCAAAGAAACAAACATGTCAAGAGTTTCGGCTATGCCCCACAAAATGCTGGAGGCAGTGGTGCGACTATTGTCACTTTTAAAGGATAGCAGTATTCTGGACTTTATAAAGTAAAAACTGTTGAACTAATTTTTACTAATAAACACATTGACAAAAGCCAACATTTTTTGTAAAATTAGAATCAATTAAATACCAACACCGAATGAAGTTTAATAGAAGTGGGGAATCGTTTGATTTTCCATGACTGTAAATGGACGGAACTCTGGAGAGACCGTAAAGGCACCGAAGGGGCAAGGCAGGCAACTGCTCAAACTCTCAGGTAAAAGGACAGAGCTAGGATAGACCGCTTTTTAGCATTTATCTAAGCATTCCAGAGTACATGTATCTTGCATGTGCTCTTTCTTTTGGGGTTGAAACGATAGGAGAAGGAAATGTTAGAATTGCTTAAATCAATCGATGCTTTTGCTTGGGGACCGCCCCTCTTGATTTTATTGGTCGGAACAGGGATTTACCTAACCATGCGGCTAGGACTCTTGCAGGTTTTGCGTCTGCCCAAGGCCTTTCAGCTTATTTTTATCCAGGATAAGGGACATGGTGATGTATCCAGTTTTACAGCTCTGTGTACAGCCTTGGCATCAACTGTTGGAACAGGAAATATCATAGGAGTTGCGACGGCTATCAAGGTTGGTGGACCAGGAGCTCTATTTTGGATGTGGATGGCGGTTTTCTTTGGAATGGCTACCAAGTATGCGGAAGGACTCTTGGCCATCAAATACCGCACCAAGGACGACCATGGTGCAGTAGCGGGAGGTCCCATGCATTATATCCTTCTAGGGATGGGAGAAAAGTGGCGACCACTTGCTGTTTTGTTTGCAGTAGCAGGAGTATTGGTTGCTCTCTTGGGAATCGGAACCTTCACCCAAGTCAACTCGATTACAGAATCTATCCAAAATACAACGACGATTTCGCCAGCCATCACAGCTCTCGTCTTGTCTGTCTTTGTAGCGATTGCAGTCTTTGGTGGGCTCAAGTCTATTTCTAAGGTTTCAACTACTGTTGTTCCTTTTATGGCCATCATTTATATCTTAGGAACTCTTACAGTTATTTTCTTTAATATCGGAAAAATCCCTGGCACAATCGCTTTAGTCTTTACCTCAGCTTTTAGTCCCCTTGCTGCGGTAGGTGGATTTGCTGGTGCTAGCGTTCGGATGGCTATTCAAAATGGTGTGGCGCGTGGTGTGTTTTCAAACGAATCTGGTCTGGGTTCTGCTCCTATTGCAGCTGCAGCTGCCAAGACAAATGAACCAGTAGAGCAAGGTTTGATTTCCATGACAGGAACCTTTATTGATACCCTCATCATTTGTACTCTAACTGGTTTGACCATCTTGGTAACTGGAGTTTGGAGTGGTGACTTGAATGGGGTTGCCTTGACTCAGTCAGCTTTCTCAACAGTCTTTTCACACTTTGGGCCTGCCCTCTTGACCATCTTCCTTGTACTTTTTGCCTTTACAACGATTCTAGGTTGGAACTATTACGGAGAACGCTGTTTTGAGTTCCTCTTTGGGGTTCGCTTTATCTGGCTCTACCGTGTGGTTTTTGTGCTCATGGTCTTGTTAGGAGGATTTATCGAGTTGGATATGGTCTGGATTATCGCAGATATCGTTAACGCCTTGATGGCTCTGCCAAACTTGATTGCCCTCTTGGTCTTGTCGCAAGTCGTTATTGCTGAAACTAAAAAGTATTTTGACAAATAATGGAATCACACAGCTCGTGTGATTTTTTTGCCTATAAATAATTTTTATCAGCCTGATATATAATATATATTATGCAAGTGATTGGAAGTGTGATAAACTAATATAACAACGAAAATCTTATGAGAGAATAAAGCTTTATCTTAGATAAACTTAGGAATCAGGATTTTATAAGATTTTCCAATAATATTAGTGTCAATAATAAGAAAAGAGGTATCTTATGACAACATTTACTATCCATACAGTAGAGTCAGCACCAGCAGAAGTGAAAGAAATTCTTGAAACAGTAGAAAAAGACAACAATGGCTATATTCCCAACCTAATCGGTCTCTTGGCCAATGCCCCGACTGTTTTAGAAGCCTACCAAATTGTCTCATCTATCCACCGTCGCAACAGCCTGACACCCGTTGAGCGTGAAGTGGTGCAAATCACGGCAGCCGTGACCAATGGTTGTGCCTTCTGTGTCGCAGGTCACACAGCCTTTTCCATCAAACAAATCCAGATGAATGATGACTTGATTCAAGCTCTTCGCAATCGTACTCCAATTGAAACAGATCCTAAATTGGATACCCTAGCTAAGTTTACCTTGGCAGTTATCAATACCAAGGGTCGTGTAGGAGATGAAGCCTTGTCTGAGTTTTTAGAAGCTGGCTACACTCAACAAAATGCCTTGGATGTGGTTTTTGGTGTCAGCCTAGCAATCCTCTGTAACTATGCCAACAACTTAGCTAATACACCAATTAATCCAGAATTGCAACCTTATGCCTAATTCATATCTGAGTAAAATGAAGTCTGAAATAATCGGACTTCGTTTTTTTAAATCATCATTTAAGCGCTTTTATGTTATACTGAAACTAACATGATTATTGGAGGTTAGGATGAAAAAACTCCCCTTAGTATTTTCAGGTTGTTTGCTAGGTTTGGCAGGAGCTGGAAATCTTATTTTAGATACGTTGCCGGTTCTATCCCATCTTTTTAGTCTGACTGGTTTGGTTTTATGGATTTACTTTCTAATTCTGCATCTCTTTAATTGGAAAGAAACCAAGCAAGAATTGACCAAGCCCCCTCTTTTGTCAGGAATGGCAACCTTTCCTATGGCTGGGATGATTTTATCGACCTATGTCTTTCGCGTATTCTCTTATCTTCCTTTGGTAGCACAAGGGATTTGGTGGTTTTCATTTCTCTTGGATTTGACCTTGATTGCTGGTTTTACCATCAAGTTTGCTTGTCCAGGGCGGAGGGTTCATGCCACTCCAAGTTGGACGGTTCTCTATGTGGGGATAGCAGTGGCTGCCTTGACCTATCCTCTGGTAGGTATTATCGAAATTGCCTATGCGACCTTGAGTTTTGGTTTTCTCTTGACCTTCTATCTCTATCCCCTTATTTATAGCGATTTAAAGAAACATCCACTCCCACTAGCCTTGCTTGGACAAGAAGGAATCTACTGTGCTCCTTTCTCTCTACTCTTGGCTTCTCTAGTTCGAGTAGGAGGAACCAGCCTGCCGAATTGGGTCTTGATTGTCATGATTTTGGCTTCTCAATCCTTCTTTTTCTTTGTTTTAACTCGTCTGCCCAACATTTTAAAACAAGGTTTTCAACCAGCCTTCTCAGCCCTCACCTTCCCAACCATTATCACAGCGACCTCGCTCAAGATGGCTCAGGGAATTTTGAAACTTCCATTTCTGGATTACCTGGTATTGGCTGAAACCATTATATGCCTAACTATTTTATTCTTTGTACTAGGTGCTTATCTGATTTGGTTACGAAAAAAGGTCTAGCTAGAAATAGCTAAACCTTATTTTTTATGGTTTGATGACTTCAGCTCCACCCATGTATGGACGAAGTGCTTCTGGGATGGTCACAGAACCATCTTCATTTTGGTAATTTTCAAGAATTGCAGCCACTGTACGTCCAACTGCAAGTCCAGAACCGTTCAAGGTATGAAGGAGTTTCACCTTGCCATCTGCTTCATCACGGTAACGGATTTGGGCACGACGGGCTTGGAAATCTTCTGTGTTTGAACAGCTTGAGATTTCACGGTAATTGTTTTGTGCTGGAATCCACACTTCCAAGTCGTAAGTCTTCGCAGCTGAGAAGCCCATATCTCCAGTAGAGAGAGCAACGACACGGTATGGAAGGTTGAGTTTTTGAAGAATGTTTTCAGCGTTGGCTGTCATTTTTTCCAATTCTTCGTAAGATTCTTCTGGTTTGGCAAATTTGACCATTTCAACCTTGTGGAATTGGTGCAAACGGATCAAGCCACGCGTATCACGACCGGCAGAACCAGCCTCAGAACGGAATGACGGACTCATAGCAGTGAAGTAGATTGGAAGATCTTTGCCGTCTAAGATTTCATCACGGTAGTAGTTTGCCAGAGGAACTTCAGCAGTTGGAATCAAGACAAAGTTGGTATCGCTGAGTTCAAAAGTATCTTCCTTAAATTTTGGATACTGACCAGTACCAAACATAGAATCATGGTTGACTATGTAAGGTGTGATGACTTCAGTATAGCCTTCTTTTCCATGTTCATCCAACATAAAGTTGTAGATAGCACGTTCCAAACGAGCACCGAGGCCTTTATAGAAGAGGAAGCGAGCGCCTGTTACCTTACCACCGCGTTCCCAGTCAAGGATACCAAGGTCTTCACCGAGATCCCAGTGAGCTTTAGGTTCGAAGTCAAACTCGCGTGGAGTACCCCAACGGCGAACTTCCACATTGTCGTCTTCGTCAGCCCCAACAGGAACGCTGTCAGCTGGGATATTTGGAAGAGTCGTTGTAAATTCTGTCAATTTAGCATCGATTTCTGCCAATTCAGCATCCAAGGCTTTAACCTCAGCAGATAGATTTTGCATGGCAGCAATCTTGTCATCTGTATTTTCCTTGTTGCGCTTAGCTTGGGCAATCTCAGCAGAAACTGTGTTACGTTCTGCTTTGAGAGTTTCAACCTTGACCAAGATGTTACGACGTTTAGCATCGATTTCTTTCATTTCATTCAAGACAGCAGCATCTACACCACGTGTAGCTAATTTTTCTGCGACAGCTTCAAAATCTGTACGAATACGTTTGATATCTAACATAAGAACTCCTTTATGAAAAAAGCACACCTGACAAAACGTTGGAGTGGCAGGGCCACGGTTCCATCCAACTTCACAGGTGTGCACTTGATTGTGTATGTAATTGTTACTAACGGTAGAATTTCACCTATCCCTCCTATCTGCTCGCAGCACCCGCAGACTTTCTGAAAGAAGAAGATAACCTACTTATCCGTTGCTATGATTATACTAAAGTTTCTATTTTTTTGCAAATAGATTTTTAAATTTTTGGCTAATTGTCTGAATCAGGGTCGGAAGTTTGACGACCTTGTCATTGCCCAATTTGTCGCGTGCAATTTTGAGAATGGCACCTGAGTCTTTTGAAGCAAAGAGGAATTTTCCTTTGTCTGTAAAGACTTCGAAGTGGCGGCTGATTTTGCATCCAGTGACATTGGCTCCAATCTGATTGATATGGCTCCAAGGAATCTGGATAAATTGTTCGACATTGACATCTGGGTAAAATTCCAAAGCCTGATCTCCGACAAGGAATTTCCCAACTTTCCCAGCGATAGAGAGGTAGGAAGTGCCTGTCGTACTGAGGAGTACTGTTTTGTTAAGTGATTGGGCCATGCTTAGTCTTCCTTACTTTCTCCAAAAAAGGCATTGTAGAGGGCTTTAATTGCTGCTTTCTCTTGGTCTTTATTGACAACAAACATAATAGAAACTTCACTAGAACCTTGAGACATCATCTGGATGTTGATTTTGTTTTCAGATAGAGCGCGTGTCGCAGTAGCAGTCACTCCGATGTGGCTCTTCATTTTTTCACCAACAATCATAATGATAGAAAGGTCGTGTTCGATTTCTGCATGATCTACTTTAGCCTTTTGAACCAACTGACGCAGGATTTCTTCTTCCTTGATGGGAGTTAGTTGGCGAGAACGGAGAATGATAGAAAGATCGTCGATACCTGTTGGCATATGTTCCCAACCGATGTTAAGTTCTTCCAGGATTTGCAGAACCTTGCGGCCAAATCCAACCTCACGGTTCATGAGGTATTTCGACATGTTAATGCTGACAAAGCCTGAGTCACCAGCAATTCCCACAACTGGAAATTCATCATTACTGTGTTTTAGAACGATACGAGTACCTGGATGGTCAGGGTTGTTGGTATTCTTGATAACCAGAGGAATTTTTCCACGGTAGGCAGGAAGAAGAGCCTCGTCATGAAGGACTGAGAAGCCTGCATAGGCCAACTCGCGCATTTCACGGTAGGTCAACTCAGGAATCGAGTGTGGTTGGTGGATAATACCAGGGTGGGCTGCAAAGATACCATCAACGTCCGTAAAGTTTTCATAGAGGTCAGCTTTGACACCAGCAGCAATGATAGAACCTGTAATATCAGAACCTCCACGTGAGAAAGTACAGATTTGATTTTCCTTAGTGACACCAAAGAAACCAGGAATGACAAGGACTTCATTGGTGTTTGTCAATTCTTCAATCTTGTCATAACTTGATGGAATGATGCGAGCGTGACCAGGTTCACTTGTGACCACAATCCCAGCTTCTCTAGGGTGCATATAGCGTGCATCGATACCATTTTGGTTAAAGTAGGCAGCAATCAATTTGGCATTGTTATTTTCACCGGCTGCTAGGAAAGTATCGTAGAGAAATTCATTTTCTTCAATAGGAAGAGTGGCCAAGGCGTGAATGCTTTTAGAAATTTTTTCTAGCACAGCTGGTTTTAGTCCCAATTCACTAACCATAGCAGCATAGCGGTCGATAATCCAGCTTTGGCTCTTGCTAATATCGTTACCCGCAACATAGTCGCGGTAGTATTTAATCAGGGCATCCGTAACCTTAGTATCTTCAGCATTGCGTTTACCAGGCGCAGAAACGACTACAAAACGACGCTCTGAATCGCTTTTGACGATGTTTAAAACTTTTTCTAATTGACTAGCAGAGGCAAGAGAACTACCTCCAAATTTAACAACTTTCATAAGAACTCCTAAAGTAAGTATTTTATACGATTATAGCAGAAAGAAAGGCTTTTTTCAATGAAGAAAATAAGATGCTTTCTAGCCTAAAGCGAGCCTTTCTTATCGGCTGAGACACTTTCAGTCGATTTTTTCTTGCTTTCTGCTCCTAAAAAAGATATACTTTGACAGTGAAATAATTTAACACTCAATGAAAATCAAAGAGCAAACTAGGAAGCTAGCCGCAGACTGCTCAAAATACTGTTTTGAGGTTACAGATGGAAGCTGACGCGGTTTGAAGAGATTTTCGAAGAGTATAAACTGCTTATAAAATAAAAAGGAGCCCTGATGGAACACATTATTTATCAGCTTGAAGAGGACTTGGCAATCCTTACCTTGAACCGTCCTGAGGTCGCAAATGGTTTTCATATTCCCATGTGTGAGGAGATTTTAGAAGCTCTGACTTTGGCAGAAGAAAATCCAGCTGTGCATTTTATCTTAATCAATGCCAATGGAAAGGTCTTCTCAGTTGGGGGAGATTTGGTAGAGATGAAGCGGGCAGTGGATGAGGATGATATTCCATCATTGACAAAAATCGCAGAGTTGGTCAATACGATTTCTTATAAAATCAAGCAAATAGCCAAACCTGTTTTAATGGAAGTTGACGGTGCTGTTGCAGGTGCCGCAGCGAATATGGCTGTTGCGGCAGATTTCTGTTTGGCGACGGATAAGGCTAAGTTTATCCAAGCCTTTGTTGGTGTTGGTTTGGCTCCAGATGCAGGGGGAATTCATCTCTTGAGCCGCAGTATCGGTGTGACGCGTGCTGCTCAATTAGCTATGACAGGAGAGGCTTTAACGGCAGAAAAAGCCCTAGAATGGGGGTTGGTTTACCGCGTTTCTGAAGCTGAAAAACTTGAAAAGACGAGAGAACAGCTTCTTAAAAAATTAAGACGTGCTTCAAGTAATTCCTATGCTGCCATTAAGAAGTTGGTTTGGGAGAGCCAGTTTAAAGACTGGCAGGGTTACGCTACTTTAGAACTGAACCTACAGAAATCCTTAGCTCAAACAGAGGATTTCAAAGAAGGAGTGCGAGCTCATTCGGAGAGAAGAAGACCTAAATTTACAGGAAAATAAAAAATACTTGCATCATTCTTTGAATTTTGATATAATTCTTTCTGTCAAATGTTTTGATTGTAAAAGTTTTTTGAAGAAGGAGGGATATGAAAAATGGACTACCAACGAATCAATGAATATTTAACATCTATATTTAACAATGTCCTTGTAATTGAGGAAGTGAACTTGAGAGGTAGTCGTTTTAAGGATATCTCCATCAAAGAAATGCATACGATTGATGTCATCGGTAAGGCTCCAGATGTGACTCCAAGTCAAGTGTCAAAAGAGTTGATGGTAACTCTTGGAACTGTTACGACAAGTTTGAACAATTTAGAGCGTAAGGGCTACATTGAGCGAGTTCGGTCAGAACAGGATCGTCGTGTGGTGCATCTGCATTTGACAAAGAAGGGTCGCTTGATTCATAGACTGCATAAACGCTTCCACAAGGCCATGGTAGAAAAAATTATTGATGGCATGAGCGAGGAAGAAATTGCTGTCATGGGTAAAGGCTTGACTAATCTTTACCAATTTTTGGAGGATTTGAAATAATGGCTTTTGCAAAAATAAGTCAGGTTGCTCATTATGTGCCAGAGCAAGTGGTTACAAATCACGACTTGGCTCAGATTATGGATACCAATGATGAGTGGATTTCAAGTCGAACGGGAATACGACAAAGGCATATTTCAAGAACAGAATCTACCAGTGATTTGGCTACAGAGGTTGCTAAGAAACTGATGGCAAAAGCTGGAATAACAGGAAAAGAACTGGATTTTATCATCCTAGCTACCATTACTCCAGATTCGATGATGCCCTCTACAGCTGCTCGTGTTCAAGCTAATATTGGCGCTAATAAAGCCTTTGCTTTTGACTTAACCGCGGCTTGCAGTGGATTTGTATTTGCTCTTTCAACTGCTGAAAAGTTTATCGCTTCTGGTCGCTTTCAAAAAGGCTTGGTGATTGGTAGTGAAACCCTCTCTAAGGCAGTCGATTGGTCGGATCGATCAACAGCTGTGTTGTTTGGAGATGGTGCTGGTGGTGTCTTGTTAGAAGCTAGCGAGCAAGAGCATTTCTTAGCTGAGAGTCTCAATAGCGATGGAAGTCGCAGCGAGTGTTTAACTTATGGGCATTCAGGTTTGCATTCTCCATTTTCAGATCAAGAAAGTGCAGATTCGTTTTTGAAGATGGATGGACGCACAGTCTTTGATTTTGCCATTCGAGATGTAGCCAAGTCTATCAAGCAGACTATTGATGAATCTCCTATAGAGGTGACAGACTTGGATTATCTGCTACTTCATCAAGCCAATGACCGTATTTTGGATAAGATGGCTAGAAAAATTGGTGTTGACCGAGCCAAACTTCCAGCCAATATGATGGAATATGGCAATACCAGTGCAGCCAGTATCCCGATTTTACTTTCAGAGTGTGTAGAACAAGGTCTCATCCCTTTAGATGGTAGCCAGACTGTTCTTCTATCAGGCTTCGGTGGAGGCTTGACCTGGGGCACGCTCATTCTTACAATTTAGGTAATCATGTGGTGAACACATTGTTATAAAAAAACTATTTATTTTAAAGGAGTCCTATCATGGCAGTATTTGAAAAAGTACAAGAAATTATCGTTGAAGAACTTGGAAAAGACGCATCAGAAGTAACACTTGAATCAACTTTTGATGATTTGGACGCAGATTCATTGGACTTGTTCCAAGTAATCTCAGAAATCGAAGATGCTTTTGATATCCAAATCGAAGCAGAAAATGACTTGAAAACAGTTGGTGACTTGGTTGCTTACGTTGAAGAGCAAGCAAAATAAGCAGAATATTAGTAGAAGGAGTAGGGAGAAACCCACTCCCTCTTGTTTAGGTAATAGTTTGACTGTCAAATTATGGTGAAATCGAACTATTACGTAAGCAAGGAAGGTTGGAGGCACTATGAAAACGCGTATTACAGAATTATTGAAGATTGACTATCCTATTTTCCAAGGAGGGATGGCCTGGGTTGCTGATGGTGATTTGGCAGGGGCTGTTTCCAAGGCTGGAGGATTAGGAATTATCGGTGGGGGAAATGCCCCGAAAGAAGTTGTCAAGGCCAATATTGATAAAATCAAATCATTGACTGATAAACCCTTTGGGGTCAACATCATGCTCTTATCTCCCTTTGTGGAAGATATCGTGGATCTCGTTATTGAAGAAGGTGTTAAAGTTGTCACAACAGGAGCAGGAAATCCAAGCAAGTATATGGAACGTTTCCATGAAGCTGGGATAATCGTTATTCCTGTTGTTCCTAGTGTCGCTTTAGCTAAACGCATGGAAAAAATCGGTGCAGACGCTGTTATTGCAGAAGGAATGGAAGCTGGGGGGCATATCGGTAAATTAACAACCATGACCTTGGTGCGACAGGTAGCCACAGCTATATCTATTCCTGTTATTGCTGCAGGAGGAATTGCGGATGGTGAAGGTGCTGCGGCTGGCTTTATGCTAGGTGCAGAGGCTGTACAGGTGGGGACACGGTTTGTAGTTGCAAAAGAGTCGAATGCCCATCCAAACTACAAGGAGAAAATTTTAAAAGCAAGGGATATTGATACTACGATTTCAGCTCAGCACTTTGGTCATGCTGTTCGTGCTATTAAAAATCAGTTGACTAGAGATTTTGAACTGGCTGAAAAAGATGCCTTTAAGCAGGAAGATCCTGATTTAGAAATCTTTGAACAAATGGGAGCAGGTGCCCTAGCCAAAGCAGTTGTTCACGGTGATGTGGATGGTGGCTCTGTCATGGCAGGTCAAATCGCAGGGCTTGTTTCTAAAGAAGAAACAGCTGAAGAAATCCTAAAAGATTTGTATTACGGAGCCGCTAAGAAAATTCAAGAAGAAGCCTCTCGCTGGGCAGGAGTTGTAAGAAATGACTAAAACAGCCTTTTTATTTGCTGGTCAAGGTGCCCAGTATCTAGGGATGGGACGGGATTTCTATGATCAGTATCCGATTGTCAAAGAAACGATTGATCGAGCGAGTCAGGTGCTCGGTTATGATTTACGTTATCTCATCGATACGGAAGAAGACAAACTCAATCAGACCCGCTATACGCAACCAGCCATTCTAGCGACTTCGGTTGCTATCTACCGTTTATTGCAAGAAAAGGGCTATCAGCCTGATATGGTTGCTGGTTTGTCTCTTGGAGAATACTCTGCCTTGGTGGCAAGCGGCGCCTTGGATTTTGAAGATGCGGTTGCCTTGGTAGCTAAGCGTGGAGCCTATATGGAAGAAGCGGCTCCTGCTGACTCTGGCAAGATGGTAGCAGTTCTCAATACGCCAGTAGAGGTCATTGAAGAAGCCTGTCAAAAAGCTTCTGAACTTGGAGTGGTTACTCCAGCCAACTATAACACACCTGCACAAATCGTCATTGCTGGAGAAGTGGTTGCAGTTGATCGAGCGGTTGAACTTTTGCAAGAAGCAGGTGCCAAACGCTTGATTCCTCTTAAGGTGTCAGGTCCCTTTCACACCGCTCTCCTTGAGCCTGCTAGCCAGAAACTAGCTGAAACTCTAGCTCAGGTAAGTTTTTCAGATTTTACTTGTCCCCTAGTCGGCAATACAGAAGCTGCTGTGATGCAAAAAGAGGACATTGCTCAGCTCTTGACGCGTCAGGTCAAGGAACCCGTTCGTTTCTATGAAAGTATTGGGGTCATGCAAGAAGCAGGCATAAGCAACTTTATCGAGATTGGACCGGGGAAAGTCTTGTCAGGTTTTGTTAAAAAAATTGATCAAACTGCTCACTTAGCTCATGTGGAAGATCAAGCGAGTTTAGTAGCACTTTTAGAAAAATAGACTAAAATAAGTAGAAGTTTTGAAAGGAAAAAAATGAAACTAGAACATAAAAATATCTTTATTACAGGTTCGAGTCGTGGAATTGGTCTTGCCATCGCCCACAAGTTTGCTCAAGCAGGAGCCAACATTGTCTTAAACAGTCGTGGGGCAATCTCAGAAGAATTGCTCGCTGAGTTTTCAAACTATGGTATCAAGGTGGTTCCCATTTCAGGAGATGTATCAGATTTTGCAGACGCTAAGCGTATGATTGATCAAGCTATTGCAGAACTGGGTTCAGTAGATGTTTTGGTCAACAATGCAGGGATTACCCAAGATACTCTTATGCTCAAGATGACAGAAGCAGATTTTGAAAAAGTGCTCAAGGTCAATCTGACTGGTGCCTTTAATATGACACAATCAGTCTTGAAACCGATGATGAAAGCCAGAGAAGGTGCTATCATTAATATGTCTAGTGTTGTTGGTTTGATGGGGAATATTGGTCAAGCTAATTATGCTGCTTCTAAGGCTGGCTTGATTGGCTTTACCAAGTCTGTGGCACGCGAGGTCGCTAGTCGGAATATACGAGTCAATGTGATTGCTCCAGGAATGATTGAGTCTGATATGACAGCTATCTTATCAGATAAGATTAAGGAAGCTACACTAGCTCAGATTCCGATGAAAGAATTTGGGCAGGCAGAGCAGGTTGCAGATTTGACAGTATTTTTAGCAGGCCAAGATTATCTAACTGGTCAAGTGGTTGCCATTGATGGTGGCTTAAGTATGTAGCGAAAGCTAGAGGTGAAAAGAATGAAACTAAATCGAGTAGTGGTAACAGGTTATGGAGTAACATCTCCAATCGGAAATACACCAGAAGAATTTTGGAATAGTTTAGCAACTGGGAAAATCGGCATTGGTGGCATTACAAAATTTGATCATAGTGACTTTGATGTGCATAATGCGGCAGAAATCCAAGATTTTCCGTTCGATAAATACTTTGTAAAAAAAGATACCAACCGTTTTGATAACTATTCTTTATATGCCTTGTATGCAGCCCAAGAGGCTGTAAATCATGCCAATCTTGATGTAGAGGCTCTTAATAGGGATCGTTTTGGTGTTATCGTTGCATCTGGTATTGGTGGAATCAAGGAAATTGAAGATCAGGTACTTCGCCTTCATGAAAAAGGACCCAAACGTGTCAAACCAATGACTCTTCCAAAAGCTTTACCAAATATGGCTTCTGGGAATGTAGCCATGCGTTTTGGTGCAAACGGTGTTTGTAAATCTATCAATACTGCCTGCTCTTCATCAAATGATGCGATTGGGGATGCCTTCCGCTCCATTAAGTTTGGTTTCCAAGATGTGATGTTGGTGGGAGGAACAGAAGCTTCTATCACACCTTTTGCCATCGCTGGTTTCCAAGCCTTAACAGCTCTCTCTACTACAGAGGATCCAACTCGTGCTTCGATCCCATTTGATAAGGATCGCAATGGGTTTGTTATGGGTGAAGGTTCAGGGATGTTGGTTCTAGAAAGTCTTGAACACGCTGAAAAACGTGGAGCTACTATCCTGGCTGAAGTGGTTGGTTACGGAAATACTTGTGATGCCTACCACATGACTTCTCCACATCCAGAAGGTCAGGGAGCTATCAAGGCCATCAAACTAGCCTTGGAAGAAGCTGAGATTTCTCCAGAGCAAGTAGCCTATGTCAATGCTCACGGAACGTCAACTCCTGCCAATGAAAAAGGAGAAAGTGGTGCTATCGTAGCTGTTCTTGGTAAGGAAGTACCTGTATCATCAACCAAGTCTTTTACAGGACATTTGCTGGGGGCTGCGGGTGCAGTAGAAGCTATCGTCACCATCGAAGCTATGCGTCATAACTTTGTACCAATGACAGCTGGGACAAGTGAAGTATCAGATTATATCGAAGCTAATGTCGTTTATGGACAAGGCTTGGAGAAAGAAATTCCATACGCTATTTCAAATACTTTTGGTTTTGGAGGCCACAATGCAGTTCTTGCTTTCAAACGTTGGGAGAATAGATAAGTATGAATTTAAACGATATTAAAGACTTGATGACTCAATTTGACCAGTCAAGTTTGAGAGAATTTTCTTATAAAAATGGGACGGATGAGTTGCAGTTTAGCAAGAATGAAGCGAGACCTGTGCCTGAAGTTGCAACTCAAGTCGCTCCAGCACCCGTTCTAGCAACACCGAGTCCAGTAGCTCCTACATCTGCTCCAGCAGAGACTGTAGCAGAAGAAGTTCCAGCTCCAGCTGAAGCAAGTGTGGCTAGTGAGGGAAATCTTGTAGAGAGTCCACTTGTTGGAGTGGTTTACTTGGCTGCTGGACCAGATAAACCTGCCTTCGTTACAGTTGGTGATAGTGTCAAAAAAGGTCAAACATTGGTAATTATCGAAGCCATGAAAGTCATGAATGAAATCCCAGCTCCTAAGGATGGTGTGGTAACGGAAATTCTCGTCTCTAACGAAGAAATGGTTGAGTTTGGTAAAGGATTGGTACGTATCAAATGATCGATATTCAAGGAATCAAAGAAGCTCTTCCCCACCGTTATCCTATGCTTCTAGTGGACCGTGTCTTGGAAGTGAGCGAGGATACCATTGTTGCTATCAAAAATGTGACCATTAACGAACCTTTCTTTAACGGCCACTTTCCTCAATACCCAGTTATGCCAGGTGTTCTGATTATGGAAGCCTTGGCGCAAACTGCTGGTGTGTTGGAGTTATCAAAACCTGAAAATAAAGGAAAACTGGTCTTTTACGCTGGTATGGACAAGGTTAAGTTCAAGAAGCAAGTTGTACCAGGCGACCAATTGGTTATGACAGCGACTTTTGTAAAACGTCGTGGCACCATAGCTGTGGTTGAAGCAAAGGCTGAAGTGGATGGCAAGCTTGCAGCCAGTGGTATCCTTACTTTTGCAATTGGGAACTAAGGAGGTTCTCCATGTTTCGAAAAATTTTAATTGCCAATCGTGGTGAAATTGCGGTTCGTATTATCCGTGCGGCACGTGAATTGGGGATTGCGACGGTAGCGGTTTATTCAACTGCTGATAAGGAAGCTCTTCATACGCTTTTGGCAGATGAAGCAGTTTGTATTGGTCCTGGCAAGGCAACAGAGTCTTATCTCAATATTAATGCAGTTCTATCAGCTGCAGTCTTGACTGAGGCAGAAGCTATTCACCCTGGTTTTGGATTTCTCAGTGAAAATTCCAAATTTGCGACCATGTGTGAAGAAGTAGGTATCAAGTTTATCGGTCCATCTGGTCATGTTATGGATATGATGGGGGATAAGATCAATGCGCGTGCTCAGATGATTAAAGCAGGTGTGCCTGTTATACCAGGTTCAGATGGAGAAGTGCATAACTCTGAAGAAGCTTTGATTGTTGCTGAAAAAATTGGCTATCCTGTTATGCTCAAGGCTTCAGCAGGTGGAGGTGGTAAAGGGATTCGTAAGGTTGAAAAACCAGATGACCTCGTTTCTGCCTTTGAAACTGCCTCTAGTGAGGCCAAGGCCAATTATGGCAATGGTGCCATGTACATAGAACGGGTTATCTATCCAGCTCGGCACATTGAGGTTCAAATCCTAGGTGATGAGCATGGACATGTGATTCACTTGGGTGAACGGGATTGTTCTCTTCAAAGGAATAACCAAAAGGTTTTGGAAGAAAGTCCCTCGATTGCAATCGGAAAAACGCTGCGTCATGAAATAGGTGCTGCTGCTGTTCGAGCGGCAGAGTTTGTTGGCTATGAGAATGCAGGAACCATTGAATTTCTTCTTGATGAAGCAAGTAGCAATTTCTATTTCATGGAGATGAATACTCGTGTTCAGGTAGAACATCCAGTAACAGAGTTTGTTTCAGGTGTTGATATCGTTAAGGAACAGATTTGCATTGCGGCAGGTCAGCCTTTGTCTGTTAAGCAAGAAGATATTGTCCTACGCGGTCATGCCATCGAGTGTCGTATCAATGCAGAAAACCCAGCCTTTAACTTTGCTCCAAGTCCAGGTAAGATTACTAATCTCTATCTGCCAAGTGGTGGAGTTGGCTTGCGCGTGGATTCAGCAGTTTATCCAGGTTATACCATTCCGCCTTATTATGATAGTATGATTGCCAAAATCATAGTACACGGCGAAAATCGTTTTGACGCCTTGATGAAAATGCAACGTGCCCTCTATGAATTAGAGATTGAAGGAGTGCAGACCAATGCAGATTTCCAGCTTGACCTCATTTCAGATCGCAATGTCATTGCTGGGGATTATGATACTTCCTTCTTGATGGAAACCTTCTTACCTAAATATCAAGAAAAAGAATAAAATGACTTTAAGAGTTTAAACCGAAAAGGGGAATCAATGGCTCTATTTAGTAAAAAAGATAAGTATATTCGAATCAATCCCAATCGTTCGGTTAGGGAAAAACCTCAAGCTAAGCCAGAGGTTCCAGATGAATTATTTTCCCAGTGTCCAGGCTGTAAGCATACCATCTATCAGAAGGATCTGGGAAGTGAACGTATCTGTCCGCACTGTAGCTATACCTTTCGTATTTCTGCCCAAGAACGCTTGGCTTTGACGATTGATATGGGAACCTTCAAAGAATTGTTTACAGGGATTGAAAGCAAGGATCCCTTGCATTTCCCTGGTTACCAAAAGAAACTGGCATCTATGCGTGAAAAAACAGGTCTGCATGAAGCCGTTGTGACAGGAACTGCTCTTATTAAAGGTCAGACTGTGGCTCTTGGGATTATGGATTCTAACTTTATCATGGCTTCTATGGGTACGGTTGTAGGTGAAAAAATCACTCGTTTGTTTGAGTATGCGACTGTCGAAAAATTGCCAGTTGTCCTATTCACAGCCTCTGGTGGAGCCCGTATGCAGGAAGGAATCATGAGTCTCATGCAGATGGCTAAGATCTCTGCGGCGGTTAAACGCCATTCAAATGTTGGTCTCTTTTACCTGACCATTTTGACAGATCCAACGACTGGTGGTGTGACAGCTTCTTTCGCTATGGAAGGCGATATCATTCTGGCTGAACCACAGAGCTTGGTTGGTTTTGCTGGGCGTCGTGTGATTGAAAATACGGTTCGTGAAAGCTTGCCTGAGGATTTCCAAAAGGCAGAATTCCTATTAGAACATGGCTTTGTGGATGCTATTGTCAAAAGAAGAGACTTACCAGATACGATTGCTAGCCTAGTCAGATTGCATGGAGGGAGTCCTAGATGAATATTGCAAAAATAGTCAGAGAAGCGCGTGAGCAGAGTCGCTTGACAACCTTGGACTTTGCGACAGGCATTTTTGATGAATTTATCCAATTACATGGTGACCGTTCTTTTCGTGATGATGGTGCAGTTGTTGGTGGTATTGGTTGGCTTGGAGATCAAGCTGTAACAGTGGTTGGTATCCAAAAAGGCAAGAGTTTGCAAGACAACCTCAAACGGAATTTTGGCCAACCACATCCAGAAGGCTACCGAAAGGCACTGCGGTTGATGAAACAGGCTGAGAAATTTGGCCGTCCAGTTGTGACCTTTATCAATACAGCAGGTGCTTATCCTGGTGTCGGAGCGGAAGAACGTGGTCAAGGGGAAGCTATCGCTCGCAATCTCATGGAAATGAGTGACCTGAAAGTTCCTATTATCGCCATTATTATCGGTGAAGGTGGTTCAGGCGGGGCTCTGGCTCTAGCTGTCGCGGACCGTGTCTGGATGCTGGAAAATTCTATCTATGCCATTCTCAGTCCAGAAGGCTTTGCTTCCATTTTATGGAAGGACGGTACTCGCGCTATGGAAGCAGCAGAACTGATGAAAATCACTTCGCATGAACTGTTAGAAATGGACGTGGTAGATAAGGTGATTTCTGAAATAGGACTTTCTAGTAAAGAACTGATTAAGAGTGTCAAAAAAGAACTCCAAACAGAGCTGGCTAGACTTTCACAAAAACCGCTAGAAGAGTTGCTGGAAGAACGCTATCAACGATTTAGAAAATACTAAGAATGACTAAATGAGACTAGAAAGGTCTCATTTTTTATGGAAAAATGTAATTCAGGTCGAAAAATTGCCAGTTGAGGAGATGGGCTATAAAATAGACAAAAAAAGAAATATACTATAAATGTGAGCCTACAACAATCTATTTTAAGAAGGTACTTGCAATGACAGGTACAAATACATTTACAGTTCTTTCAACTGAGGACTTGGAGCAAACTTCAGGTGGTCTTGCTGTTTGGGAAGATGGATATAGTAGATGGTTATATTATAGAGAATTTGCTCCCTATATGAGGCAAGGGGCACTTAATTCTTATATAGATGCTTGGAAGTACGGCTTCCGAGCAGGGTAATCTTTCAAAAAAGTACGATGAGAAACACAAAAAAACTAAGACAATTTGGAATATTTTTGCTTATTATTTTACTATCTACCTATTTACCACAAACAATTGGATTGTATGTGACGATCATTTTAGGGTTAGGAGCTGATGTCTATTCTCTTATTTTAACAATGGGATTAGTGGGAAGTTTCCTTCTATTAATTTGGAGGTTAAAAAAGAAAAAGATGCTCTTTATCTTTGAGAAAAAGAGCTGGAACTGGTCATTTGTCTTCTACTTATTTGCAACTTATGTGGTTTATCAGATTCTCGGTAATTTTTGGGCACGCTATGCTCATTTGATTAATCATAGGAATATTCATGATGAGTATTTTACCGTGCTTTTTTCAAATGGACAACCAACCTTTTTATCGACTATCTTATCTTTTGTCCTGCCTGTAATCATCGGTCCTGTTTTTGAGGAGACTCTTGATAGAGGGTATTTTATGAATACCTTCTTTCCCTAGTCCAAGTACTATTTGGATGTTATCCTATCTGCTATCATCTTTGGGATTAGCCATTTGATACTATCTCACAGAGATCCAATTAGTTTATTATATTATAGTCTGATTGGTTTCTTTTTTGCCCTTGTTTATCGTTCTACCGACAATCTGAGATTAACGATTCTCTGCCATAGTTTTTTTAACTTTCTCAATCATGCAAAACCTATCTGGATTTTTGTTTACAATTATATCTATTATCATTTTTTTAGATAGTGGGAGGCAAAGAAAAAAGTGTTTGATATCTATCAAACACTTTTTCTTTTTATTGTTCTTCTGTTACAAACTGGCTGAGCAGTCCATTGATAAAACGGGCAGATTTTTGATCGGAGAAGTCCTTTGCAAGCTCGATAGCTTCATTAACAGCAACCAGCTGAGGAGTGTCAAATGAAGTGATTTCAAAGACTCCCAAGCGAAGGAGGTTTCTCTCCACGAGCGTTAAGCGTTCAATGGTCCAACCTGCTTTTAAATGCTGAGTGATTTGCTTATCTAGTTCTTCCTTTTTAGCTTGAACACCAGAAACGAGGTCTATCAAAAAGGCTGGAAGTTGTACATCCGTATCTTCACGATCATGAGTATAGGCGAAACGACAAGCAGTTTCGACATCCGTACCGAACTCAAGGCTCATGAGAGCTTGAAAAGCGCATTTACGGAGTTGGCGTCTAGATTCTAATAGTGGACTAGTCATTGAGGAAGTCCTCGTCAAATAGATCTTTCAATTCTGGTTTTGGTGTTTTATCTGGGACGATACCTGCAACGTGAATATTGATAGCAGCGAGTTCTACATCAGCCATATTACGGACGGCATCTTTGACAGCTTTCTGGATAGCAACCGCTACCTTAGGAACTTTTACTCCGTACTCAAGGTAGAGATAGATATCTGCTGTGAGTTCTTCGTCCACGTTTTTAAGATAAATGCCACGGCCGAGTGAAAGTTTTGAAAGGGTATCAGACACTGATCTGTTTGAAAAAGAGTGAACACCCTCTACCTTTGCAGTAGCGATAGCAATGATTTTTTCAAGTACACGTGGGGCGATAACGATTTCGCCAAGTTGTTCTTCAATTCCCATAGAATGACCTCTTTCTAGAGATTAGGCACGAGAAACGTAAGTTCCTTCTGCAGTGTTGATAACGAGTTTTTGTCCTGCTTCGATGAAGTCTGGAACGTTTACGACAAGTCCAGTTTCCATCGTTGCTGGTTTACCAGAACCTGTAACAGTAGCACCTTTGATAGATGGTTGAGTTTCAGCAACTGTCAACTCAACAGTAGTAGGAACGGTGACACCGATCACTTCAGTTCCGTAGAATTGGATTTTCACATCAGAGTTTTCAAGGATGTAAAGCAATTCGTTTTCAACATTGACTACAGGGATTTCGTACTGGTCGTAAGTTTCTGTATTCATGAAGTATGCTGTGTCATCCATTTTGTACAAGTATTGAGCTGGGACAGTCTCGATAATAGCTTGTTCAAATTTTTCCTCTGGACGGTAGCTTGTGTCAAATGTAGAACCAGTACGGACATCACGCAATTTCATACGCATGATCGTGTTTCCTTTACCTGGTTTGTGGTGACTAGCTTCCAAAACGCGAATCAATTTGCCGTCAGCTGTTTCAAAGGTCATACCAGCTTTTAATTTACTTGCTTCAATCATGTTTTTACCTCTTTAACAAATATTATTACTCTTCATTTTACCATAAAATACTCTGGAAATAAAGCCAAAATAGTTATTGGGAGTTGGTAGGAGCGAAAAAGAATATTGGCTAGTCAGGTGGAGTGGTTAATGTTAAAGAGTATCCACTATATTTCTTCTCATACTCAATGGAAATCAAAGAGCAAACTAGGAAGCTAGCCGCAGGCTGCTCAAAACACTGTTTTGAGGTTGTGGATAGAACTGACGAAGTCAGTAACCATATATACGGTAATGTGACGCTGACGTGGTTTGAAGAGATTTTCGAAGAGTATTATATTTCAAAAGGCCGAAGTAAGTTTACTCCGACCTGTTAGTATTGTCTTAAAAAGATTGATTTTTTATTCTGGTTCTACCAAAATTTTAATTTGTGACTTATCTTGAGTTAATTCGATAAAGCCTTCTTCGACGATATTTTCCAATTTAATTTTCTTAGTAACTAATTTTTCAGCAGAGAAGTAGCCTTGTTCCATCAATTCTAATACTTTAGGGAAGATATGACGATAAGCGATGATTCCTTTTAGTGTCTTTTCTTGGATTGCAAATTCATTCGGATTAATATTTGCTTCTCGTTCCCAGATAGAGACCACCATGCACTCACCTGCTTTATGTACGGCAGCTAAGGCTTGTCCTAAAACTACTGGCACACCCGTTACTTCATAAGAAACATCTACACCACCGTTTGTTAAACGATGAATAGCTTCAACAGCTGTTTCACCTTCTTCCGGACGGACAACGATAGCTCCTAACTCTTCAGCTTTTGCTTGACGTTCAGGTGATAGTTCAACAGCATAAATCTTAGAAGCACCAGCTGCACGAAGAGCTTCTACAATTAATAGACCAATCGGGCCTAAACCAAAGACAACAGCTGTATCGCCAGCCTTCAAAGAAGATTGACGAACAGCATAGACTGCAACAGCAGCGGGTTCAGTAAGAGCAGCTTGCTCATAGCTCAAGCTATCTGGAATGACATGTACTAAGTCACCGTCTAAAACACAATATTTGGCAAATCCACCGTCTGCAGCCAAACCGACAAAATTAAGGTTTGGATCCAAATTATAATCACCAACTAAGTTATTTTTAGCTAGAATTGGTTCCACAGCAACACGATCACCAACTTTAACACGGGTAACATCGCTTCCGACTTCTATGATTTCACCAGAAAATTCATGTCCCAGTGTTACCGGTGCTTTTTGACCAGAATAGACGTGCTCATCTGTTGGGATAAAGATAGGTCCATCTAAAAATTCATGGAGGTCAGTACCACAAATTCCTGTGAACTTAACTGCAACTTTTACTTGGTGCGGAAGTACTTCAGGAACTTCTATTTCTTGAATACGAACATCTTTCGCTGCATGCCAGCGAGCTGCCTTCATTGTAGCCATATAAATAACTCCTTATTGTTGCGATTTTTAGTTTTCTTGTTTGGAAACTTTACACGCAATATTGTAAACGTTTTCTTTCTATTTGTCAAGAAAAAACCAACCTTAGGGCTGGTTTTGTTCTGTCTAGTTTTCTTTCAACTTCGCCAATTCCTGTGCAAGTAGTTTAAGGGCAACTTGTGGGTTGGCTTGGCCTTTGGTTGCCTTCATAAGGAATCCTGTAAAGGCCTTGTCGGCGTTACGTTTGCCTGACTTGAAGTCGGCAACAGCAGCTTCGTTATCGGCAAAGACTTGGTGGATGATTGGGATCAAGATAGCTGGATCTGAAATTTGAACCATACCTGCTTTTTCCACGTATTCACGCGCGCCACCGCCATTTTTAGCTAGATGGACAAAGACTTTCTTGGCAATCTTAGATGAAATAGTACCGTCTTCGATGATGGTAATCATTTCAACCAAGTTTTCTGGTGTCAATTCGATTTGTTCCAGTGTTTTACCTTCAGCATTCAAGAACTGAGCGACTTCCCCTTGGAGCCAGTTAGAGACTTGTTTGGCATCACCACCTAGGGCAACAGCTTTTTCAAAGAAGTCAGAAGTGACTTTATTAGCAGTCAACTGACTAGCATCGTAGTCTGATAAACCAAGGTCAGATACATAACGCGCACGACGTTCTTTTGGAAACTCTGGCAACTCAGTCCGCATTTCCTCAATCCACTCGTCAGAAATTTCAAAGAGGGGTAGGTCTGGTTCTGGGAAGTAGCGGTAGTCAGCAGCCCCTTCCTTGACACGCATGAGGATGGTTGTTTTGTTAGCTTCATCGTAACGGCGTGTTTCTTGGCGGATTTGACCACCTGAGCGAAGAATTTCAGCCTGGCGTTGGACTTCGTATTCAAGACCTTTACGAACGTTTGAGAAGGAGTTGAGGTTCTTCAATTCAGTCTTGGTACCGAATTTTTCTTGACCATAAGGGCGAAGGGAGATGTTGGCATCCACACGCATAGAACCTTCTTCCATCTTAACGTCAGAAATGCCAGCGTACTGGATAACTTCCTTGAGGGCTGTCAGATAAGCATAGGCCTCCTCTGGCGAACGCATATCTGCCTCAGATACAATCTCAATCAAGGGAACCCCTTGGCGGTTGAGGTCAACATAAGAGTAGCCATCTGTACCATGGATGTTTTTACCAGCGTCTTCCTCTAGGTGGGCACGTTCGATACCGATTTTCTTGGTCGTACCGTCTTCTAGTTTGACTTCAATCCAGCCATTATATCCGATTGGTTCATCAAATTGAGAAATTTGGTAGGCTTTGGGGTTATCAGGATAGAAGTAGTTCTTGCGGTCAAAGTGCATCTTTTTGTGGATGTCCATGTTGAGGGCAAGAGCAGCCTTGATACCGGCATCAACAACCCCTTTATTGAGAACTGGTAGAACTCCTGGGAAAGACCAGTCAATCACGTTAGTGTTGGCATTTTGGTCATTTCCAAAGTGGGCAGAAGTAGGTGAGAAGATTTTTGAATTGGTGTTGAGCTCTACGTGGACTTCAAGTCCGATGACTGTTTCAAAGTTCATTAGTTGTCACCTCCAAAAATCACGGGTTGTTGTTTGTGGTAGTCTGTTGTTGCTTCAAAAGCAGCAGCAGCTTGGTAAATGGTTTCCTCAGAGTACTTGGGACCAATCAATTGGAGTCCGACAGGTAGACCTTGAGAGAATCCAGCAGGAATCGAAATTCCAGGCAGTCCTGCCAAGTTTACAGGTATGGTCAATAGGTCGGCTAAGTACATGGCAACTGGGTCATGGTTGAGAGAATCCAAGTCATAGGCAACACTTGGAGCAGTTGGACCCAAAATCAAATCGTAATCCGCGAAGACTTTTTCGAAATCTTGAATGATAAGTGTACGGACCTGTCCAGCCTTCTTATAGTAGGCATCGTAGTAACCTGATGAAAGACTGAAAGTACCCAGCATGATACGGCGCTTCACTTCTTCACCAAAACCTTGGCTTCGGCTGTTTACATAGATTTCATCAAGGTTGGTTGCATCTTCTGCGCGATAGCCGTAACGGATACCGTCGAAGCGTTGCAAGTTTGATGAAGCTTCTGATGAAGCGATGATGTAGTATACGGCAACTCCGTATTTAGAGTGAGGAAGGCTGACTTCTTCGACAATAGCACCCAATTTTTCAAAGTGTTTAGCGGCATTTAGAATGGTTTCCTTAACCTCTGGGTTAATTCCTTCACCGAGGTATTCCTTAGGCAAAGCGATTTTCATACCCTTGATGTCTTGGCCGATTTTTGAAGTAAAGTCGGCGATGCGGACAGGAGCAGAAGTAGAGTCTTTAGCATCTTCGCTGGCAATAGCGTTGAGCAAGAGGGCATTTTCCTTAACAGTAGGAGCAAAAGGTCCAATCTGGTCTAATGAGCTACCAAAGGCAATGAGACCGAAACGTGAAACTGTTCCGTAGGTTGGTTTGAGACCAACGATTCCGTTGAAGGCAGCAGGTTGGCGGATGGAACCACCAGTATCAGAACCAAGTGACAAGCGAACTTGTCCTGAGGCTACAGCTGCGGCAGAACCACTTGATGACCCACCAGGAACCTTGCTGTGGTCCCAAGCGTTTTTAGTTGCTCCGTAGTGTGAAGTTTCACCTGAACCACCCATAGCAAATTCGTCCATGTTGGTCTTTCCAACGACAATCATGCCTTTGGTTTTTGCATTGGCAACAGCTGTCGCATCAAAGATTGGCTCATAGTTGTAGAGCATTTTTGAGGCAGCAGTTGTGAGAATACCGTCTGTAGAGATGTTATCCTTAACAGCAAGTGGAATTCCTGAAAGGACATTGTCAGCATCAATTCCAGCTTCATCAATGGCTTTAGCTTGAACAAGAGCTTGCTCCTCAGCGATGGTGACAAATGAATTGAGGGCTTCCTCACGAGACTTGATATTTTCAAGTGTTGCTTGGGTCAATTCTGTTGCAGAAATTTCCTTAGAGACAAGGAGATTGTGCAACTCTTCAATAGTTTTATTGTTAAAAGTCATTAGGCATCTCCTCCATCGTCTAGGATAGCTGGCACCTTGATATAGTAGTTGTCTTGTTCAGGTACGTTTTTAAACAAGCGATCACGGTCTGTTCCTTCTTCGGCCACATCAGGGCGGAGTACAGTCTTGCGGTCAGCCATAGTCGTAGTAGGTGCGACACCAGTTGTGTCAACTTCGCCCAGCAATTCAACCATGTCAACAATCTTAGACAAGGTGGTCGCAAAGGCAGCAGTTTCTTTTTCAGAGAATCTTAATTTTGAAAGATTGGCAACGTGTGTTACCTCTTCTTGCGTAATTTTCATCTTGCATCCTTTCGTGAAATGATGATTTTTAGTCTGTTCTATTTTACCATATTTTCCTATAAATAAGGGAGGGGGAAGTGAAAAGAAATAGAAATTGAAAAAAATGCTAAAATCCGATATAATGGAGTGTCGAAAGGAATGGTAAAATCCAATGTAAAAATCATTCTCAGCTATTGAAACAAGAAAAATAGAGAATCAAAGAAAGAGAACTTATGAATATTCAAGAAGAAATTAAGAAACGTCGTACCTTTGCCATTATCTCCCACCCGGACGCGGGGAAAACAACCATCACTGAGCAGTTACTCTACTTTGGGGGTGAGATTCGTGATGCTGGTACGGTAAAAGGGAAGAAAACAGGGACTTTTGCTAAATCTGACTGGATGGATATCGAGAAGCAACGTGGGATTTCTGTTACTTCATCTGTTATGCAATTTGACTACGACGGCAAGCGCGTGAATATCTTAGACACGCCAGGGCACGAGGACTTCTCAGAAGATACCTATCGTACCTTGATGGCGGTGGATGCTGCGGTCATGGTCGTGGACTCTGCCAAGGGGATCGAGGCTCAAACAAAGAAATTGTTTGAGGTTGTGAAACATCGTGGCATTCCAGTCTTTACCTTTATGAACAAGTTGGATCGTGACGGTCGTGAGCCTTTGGATCTCTTGCAAGAATTGGAAGAAATCTTGGGCATTGCTAGCTACCCTATGAACTGGCCTATCGGGATGGGGAAAGCCTTTGAGGGCTTGTATGACCTCTATAACCAACGTTTAGAGCTTTACAAAGGGGATGAGCGTTTTGCTAGCCTAGAAGATGGAGACAAACTTTTTGGTAGCAATCCTTTCTACGAGCAAGTCAAGGATGACATTGAGCTTTTAAATGAAGCTGGGAATGAGTTTTCAGAGGAAGCTATTCTGGCTGGAGAATTGACGCCTGTCTTTTTCGGTTCAGCCCTGACAAACTTTGGTGTGCAGACCTTCCTTGAAATCTTCCTCAAGTTTGCTCCAGAACCACATGGTCACAAGAAAACAGACGGTGAAATTGTGGATCCTTATGACAAGGATTTCTCAGGCTTTGTCTTTAAAATCCAAGCCAACATGGATCCTCGTCACCGTGACCGTATTGCCTTTGTCCGTATCGTATCAGGCGAATTTGAGCGTGGCATGAGTGTCAATCTCCCTCGTACTGGTAAGGGTGCCAAACTATCTAATGTTACCCAGTTTATGGCGGAGAGTCGTGAGAATGTGACCAATGCCGTGGCAGGTGATATTATCGGGGTTTACGATACCGGTACTTATCAGGTTGGGGATACCTTGACGGTTGGAAAAAACAAGTTTGAATTTGAACCACTGCCAACCTTTACTCCTGAAATTTTCATGAAAGTTTCTGCTAAGAATGTTATGAAGCAAAAATCCTTCCACAAGGGGATTGAGCAATTGGTGCAAGAAGGAGCCGTTCAGCTTTATAAGAATTACCAAACAGGTGAGTACATGCTAGGCGCTGTAGGTCAACTCCAGTTTGAAGTCTTTAAACACCGCATGGAAAGCGAGTACAATGCGGAAGTAGTTATGAACCCAATGGGTAAAAAGACCGTTCGTTGGATCAAGCCTGAGGACTTGGATGAACGGATGTCGTCAAGTCGCAATATCTTAGCCAAAGACCGTTTTGACCAACCAGTCTTTCTCTTTGAAAATGACTTTGCCCTCCGCTGGTTTGCGGACAAGTATCCAGACGTAGAGTTAGAGGAGAAGATGTGACTCAGTACCAACAATTGGAACTAAAGTTCCAAATTGTTGGACGCTAGTCGCTATTTGGCGAACTAGCTAACTGCCTCACTAACTACGTTTGGCAAATGAAATCGATTTGTAAAACTCCGTGTCGTAATGTAAAAATTGTAAACCGTAATGGGACTTCATCTAAAATCTCCACTGGTATGGTTTTACGAACGAATAGGCGAAAATAATGGTTACGTAGAAACATATGATGGGAATAATATGATGGGAATAAAAAGAAATAAGATAAAGAGTGAAAGAAGAGAAAAAAGCGATTGTCTTAGGTGCAGATAATGCTTATATGGATAAAGTTGAAACAACAATAAAATCTCTTTGTGTTCATCATTATAATCTTAAGTTTTATGTTTTTAATGATGACCTTCCGCGAGAATGGTTCCAATTGATGGAAAAAAGACTAGAGACTTTGAATAGTGAGATTGTGAATGTTCAGATTGACAGTAGTATTCTGAAAGGTTATCGTCTCCCCTTTGAGGGACTTTCATATGCGGCTTTTTTTAGGTATTTTATTCCAAAGTATGTAAGCGAGTCTCGTGTACTGTATTTGGATTCAGATATTGTTGTAAGAAAATCGATAGATGAGCTGTGGGATTTGGACTTGACGGCTATACCCTTAGCTGCAGTTAGAGATGATTTTTATACACATAATTTTAATTCTGGTGTTCTGTTAATCAACAATGGCATGTGGAGAGCAGAAAATGTCACGCAAGACCTGATTTAAGACACAAATAAAAAATCTTCCAATTCCCTTGCAAAAAACAAGAAAGTGTGATAACATAGTACGGTATGTGGTGCTAGCACATCCGCTATATTAGATCTAATAGGAGGAAAACACAATGGCTAAAGTATGTTACTTTACAGGTCGTAAGACTGTATCAGGAAACAACCGTTCACACGCGATGAACCAAACAAAACGTGCCGTAAAACCAAACCTTCAAAAAGTTACTGTTCTTATCGATGGTAAACCTAAAAAAGTTTGGGCTTCAGCTCGTGCTTTGAAATCAGGTAAAGTTGAACGCGTTTAATAATAAAAGCAAAGGAGACCTTAGGGTCTTTTTTCTTTTATTGTGGGTATAACATCGTTTGAAAAATAGAGTAAATATCCGCTGATACATCATTCTGCTTTTACACTTGGGCTGAAATATGATAAAATAGAGTATCAACTAGTTGAGGTAAAAAGGATGACTGTAAAAATTAATACAAAAGATGGTCAAATCGAACTAACAGATGAAGTGATTGCAACCGTCGTAGGTGGAGCAGCAACTGAGATTTTTGGTGTGGTCGGTATGGCTAGTAAAAATGCCCTCAAAGATAATTTCCAAGCCCTGCTAGGTAAGGAAAATTATTCTAAAGGTGTCGTCGTAAAGGCAGCCGAAGATGGCAGTATTGCAGTTGATGTATATACCGTGTTAAGCTACGGAACAAAGATTAGTGAAGTGTCAAAAAACATTCAAGAGCGTGTTGCCTTTAGCTTGGAAAACCAGCTTGGAATTACTGCTCAGACTGTAAATGTCTACATTCAAAATATCAAAGTTGTAGGAGAATAACCGTGTCAAAAATTACTACTAGCTTATTTCAAGAAATGGTGCAGGCTGCATCAACTCGCTTGAATAAGCAAGCTGAATATGTCAATTCATTAAACGTCTTTCCAGTCCCAGATGGAGATACTGGGACAAATATGGGAATGACCATTGAAAATGGTGCTAAAGAAGTTGCAGACAAGCCAGCTTCTACAGTTGGAGAAGTAGCGAGCATTCTTGCCAAAGGGCTTTTGATGGGTGCGCGTGGGAACTCAGGAGTGATTACGTCTCAGCTTTTCCGTGGATTTTCCCAAGCTATCAAGGATAAAGACGAGTTAACAGGTCAAGACTTGGCTCTGGCCTTCCAATCAGGTGTGGAAGTTGCCTATAAGGCAGTGATGAAACCTGTTGAAGGAACGATTTTAACAGTTTCTCGTGGAGCTGCTATCGGTGCTAAGAAAAAAGCTGAGCAAACAGATGACGCTGTTGAAGTCATGCGCGCAGCCTTGGAAGGTGCTAAAACAGCTCTAGCTAAAACACCAGACATGCTTCCAGTATTGAAAGAAGTTGGCGTTGTGGACTCAGGTGGTCAAGGATTGGTCTTCATCTACGAAGGTTTCCTTTCAGCCCTTACTGGCGAATATATTGCATCTGAGGACTTTGTAGCGACTCCTGCCAACATGAGTGAGATGATCAATGTAGAGCATCATAAGTCTGTAGCTGGTCACGTAGCGACTGAGGACATCACGTTTGGTTACTGTACTGAAATCATGGTAGCTCTTAAGCAAGGTCCAACCTATGCTAAAGATTTTGACTACGATGAATTCCGTAACTACTTGGATGAGCTTGGGGATTCTCTCCTCGTTGTTAACGATGATGAAATTGTCAAAGTCCATGTTCATACAGAAGATCCAGGACTTGTTATGCAAGAAGGTCTCAAATATGGTAGCTTGGTCAAGGTAAAAGTTGACAATATGCGTAACCAACACGAAGCACAGGTTGAGAAAGAAGCTACTCAAGTTATCAAGTCGGCTGAAGAAAAAGAGTATGCTTTGATTGCTGTGGTGGCTGGTAAAGGTCTAGCAGATATCTTCTGTTCTCAAGGCGTGGATTATGTTATCGAAGGCGGTCAAACCATGAACCCTTCAACAGAAGACTTTATCAAGGCTGTTGAACAGGTCAATGCCCGTAACATCATCTTCTTGCCAAACAACAAGAACATCTTCATGGCAGCTCAATCTGCGGCAGAAGTTTTGGAGCAACCAGCAGTAGTGGTAGAGGCTCGCACTCTTCCTCAAGGTATGACAAGTCTTCTTGCCTTTGATCCAAGCAAGTCCATTGAAGAAAACCAAGAGCGTATGACAGCTGCTCTTAGCGATGTTGTTAGCGGAAGCGTCACAACAGCCGTGCGTGATACAACGATCGATGGCTTAGAAATCCATGAAAACGATAATCTAGGTATGGTGGATGGAAAAATTCTTGTGTCAAACCCTGATATGCACCAAACATTGACTGAAACCTTGAAACATATGTTGGATGAAGACAGTGAAATCGTAACCTTCTATGTCGGTGAAGACGGAAGCGAAGAACTTGCCAATGAAATCGCTCAAGAAATCGTAGAAGAATTCGAAGACGTTGAAGTCGAGATTCACCAAGGTCAACAACCTGTTTACCCATACCTATTTAGTGTGGAATAAGATTAATGAAGGACTGAGAAATCAGTTCTTTTTTCTTTTTTAGTAAATGAAATCGGTATCTTTTTAATAAAAACAAAAATAACATTCATAAATAAACGTTAAAATAGAAAATTCAGAAAATTTCTTCTTTTATCTTGAAAAATTTTGAAAAAATGGTATGATAGTAACAAGTTATTTTTAAGAGGAAAGAAAGGGGAATAATGGAGAAAATCAGTTTAGAATCTCCTAAGACGGGGTCGGACCTAGTTTTGGAAACACTTCGTGATTTAGGAGTTGATACCATCTTTGGTTATCCTGGTGGTGCGGTTTTGCCTTTTTATGATGCGATATATAATTTTAAAGGCATTCGCCACATTCTAGGGCGCCATGAGCAAGGTTGTTTGCATGAAGCTGAAGGTTATGCCAAATCAACTGGAAAGTTGGGTGTTGCCGTCGTCACTAGTGGACCAGGAGCAACAAATGCCATTACAGGGATTGCGGATGCCATGAGCGATAGCGTTCCCCTTTTGGTCTTTACAGGTCAGGTGGCGCGAGCAGGGATTGGGAAGGATGCCTTTCAGGAGGCAGACATCGTGGGAATTACCATGCCAATCACTAAGTACAATTACCAAGTTCGTGAGACAGCTGATATTCCGCGTATCATTACGGAAGCTGTCCATATCGCAACTACAGGCCGTCCAGGGCCAGTTGTAATTGACCTACCAAAAGACATATCTGCTTTAGAAACAGACTTCATTTATTCACCAGAAGTGAATTTACCAAGTTATCAGCCGACTCTTGAGCCGAATGATATGCAAATCAAGAAAATCTTGAAGCAATTGTCCAAGGCTAAAAAGCCAGTCTTGTTAGCTGGTGGTGGAATTAGTTATGCTGAGGCTGCTACGGAACTAAATGAATTTGCAGAACGCTATCAAATTCCAGTGGTAACCAGTCTTTTGGGACAAGGAACGATTGCAACGAGTCACCCACTCTTTCTTGGAATGGGAGGCATGCACGGGTCATTCGCAGCAAATATTGCCATGACGGAAGCGGACTTTATGATTAGTATTGGTTCTCGTTTCGATGACCGTTTGACGGGGAATCCTAAGACTTTCGCTAAGAATGCTAAGGTTGCCCACATTGATATTGACCCAGCTGAGATTGGCAAGATTATCAGTGCAGACATTCCTGTAGTTGGAGATGCTAAGAAGGCCTTGCAAATGTTGCTAGCAGAACCAACAGTTCACAACAATACTGAAAAGTGGATTGAGAAAGTCACTAAAGACAAGAATCGTGTTCGTTCTTATGACAAGAAAGAGCGTGTGGTTCAACCGCAAGCAGTTATTGAACGAATTGGTGAATTGACGAATGGAGATGCCATTGTGGTAACAGACGTTGGTCAACACCAAATGTGGACAGCTCAGTATTATCCCTACCAAAATGAGCGTCAGTTAGTGACTTCAGGTGGTTTGGGAACAATGGGCTTTGGAATTCCAGCAGCAATCGGTGCTAAAATTGCTAACCCAGATAAGGAAGTAGTCTTGTTTGTTGGGGATGGTGGTTTCCAAATGACCAACCAGGAGTTGGCTATTTTGAATATTTACAAGGTGCCAATCAAGGTGGTTATGCTGAACAATCATTCACTTGGAATGGTTCGCCAGTGGCAGGAATCCTTCTATGAAGGCAGAACATCAGAGTCGGTCTTTGATACCCTTCCTGATTTCCAATTGATGGCGCAGGCTTATGGTATTAAAAACTATAAGTTTGACAATCCTGAGACCTTGGCTCAAGACCTTGAAGTCATCACTGAGGATGTTCCTATGCTAATTGAGGTAGATATTTCTCGTAAGGAACAGGTGTTACCAATGGTACCGGCTGGTAAGAGTAATCATGAGATGTTGGGGGTGAAGTTCCATGCGTAGAATGTTAACAGCAAAACTACAAAATCGTTCAGGAGTACTCAATCGCTTTACAGGTGTCCTATCTCGTCGTCAGGTTAATATTGAAAGCATCTCTGTTGGAGCAACAGAAGATCCGAATGTATCGCGTATCACTATTATTATTGATGTTGCTTCTCATGATGAAGTGGAGCAAATCATCAAACAGCTCAATCGTCAGATTGATGTGATTCGCATTCGAGATATTACAGACAAGCCTCATTTGGAGCGCGAGGTGATTTTGGTTAAGATGTCAGCGCCAGCTGAGAAGAGAGCTGAGATTTTAGCGATTATTCAACCTTTCCGTGCAACAGTGGTAGACGTAGCGCCAAGCTCGATTACCATTCAGATGACGGGAAATGCAGAAAAGAGCGAAGCCCTATTGCGAGTCATTCGCCCATACGGTATTCGCAATATTGCTCGAACGGGTGCAACTGGATTTACCCGCGATTAAAAATCCAACTTAAATTTATTAAACCAGCCTAAAAGGCAATAAATAATAGAAAAGAGAGAAAAGCTATGACAGTTCAAATGGAATATGAAAAAGATGTTAAAGTAGCAGCACTTGACGGTAAAAAAATCGCCGTTATCGGTTATGGTTCACAAGGGCATGCGCATGCTCAAAACTTGCGTGATTCCGGTCGTGACGTTATTATCGGTGTACGTCCAGGTAAATCTTTTGATAAAGCAAAAGAAGATGGATTTGATACTTACACAGTAGCAGAAGCTACTAAGTTGGCTGATGTTATCATGATCTTGGCGCCAGACGAAATTCAACAAGAATTGTACGAAGCAGAAATCGCTCCAAACTTGGAAGCTGGAAACGCAGTTGGATTTGCCCATGGTTTCAACATCCACTTTGAATTTATCAAAGTTCCTGCGGATGTAGATGTCTTCATGTGTGCTCCTAAAGGACCAGGACACTTGGTACGTCGTACTTACGAAGAAGGATTTGGTGTTCCAGCTCTTTATGCAGTATACCAAGATGCAACAGGAAATGCTAAAAACATTGCTATGGACTGGTGTAAAGGTGTTGGAGCGGCTCGTGTAGGTCTTCTTGAAACAACTTACAAAGAAGAAACTGAAGAAGATTTGTTTGGTGAACAAGCTGTACTTTGTGGTGGTTTGACTGCCCTTATCGAAGCAGGTTTCGAAGTCTTGACAGAAGCAGGTTACGCTCCAGAATTGGCTTACTTTGAAGTTCTTCACGAAATGAAATTGATCGTTGACTTGATCTACGAAGGTGGATTCAAGAAAATGCGTCAGTCTATTTCAAACACTGCTGAATACGGTGACTATGTATCAGGTCCACGTGTAATCACTGAACAAGTTAAAGAAAATATGAAGGCTGTCTTGGCAGACATCCAAAATGGTAAGTTTGCAAATGACTTTGTAAATGACTATAAAGCTGGACGTCCAAAATTGACTGCTTACCGTGAACAAGCAGCTAACCTTGAAATTGAAAAAGTTGGTGCAGAATTGCGTAAAGCAATGCCATTCGTTGGTAAAAACGACGATGATGCATTCAAAATCTATAACTAATTAGAAATATATAGCGCTGGAGATGATTTTATGAAAAAGATTATGAGAAAAATTGCATCGTTATTATTGGTTCTAGTTGTATAATGTAATTACACCGTCGGTAATAGTGCTAGCAGACCAAAATAAAGCAGATTGGTCGTATGATGAAAATGCTGTAATTAACATTTATGATGATGCTAATTTTGAAGATGGTAGGTTGCATATGACCTTTGAACAATTCTTCAAATTGGCACAAATAGCTAGAGAAGAAGGTCTTGAAATTCATTCTCCGTTTGAGAGAGCTGATGCGACTAAATCTGCTCGTTATATAGCGAAATGGATTTTGAGAAATAAAAAACATTAACAAATATAGTTGGTAAATCATTAGGACCTAAATCAGCTGTTAGATTCGGAGAAGCTTTATCCTATATTGAAGGTCCTCTTCGCAGAATAAATGAGACGATAGATGGCGATTTATATCAAATAGAGCAAATTATTGCATCTGGATTGAAAGAATCGGGTTTAAATGACTGGACTGCGAAAACTTTAGCTTCAGCTATTCGTGGGATATTAGATGTACTTATTTAGGGGTTGAAATCATATGAATATTACCAATTTGTTTTCTATCAAGACAGGATGTGATGAAACTGATAGGCAACTGCAAAAACTATTTTTTCAGTTGGATTTACAATTGGGAGAATTGACAGATCAACTAAGAAAATTAGATTCTAATTTTGTTCCTCGTAGTCAATTTGTAGACACGTTGGATTTGAATGATGTAGAATATAAAGAAATTTTAAACTATTTTATCTTCCATCGTAATGATAGTGAAGAAAGTTTGGTAGAATGGTTATATGATTGGATTTCCACAAATCGTTATGAACTTCCTAAAGAGTTTTCGATTCGTATGGCTCATAAATACCATGAAAGTGTTACTGAAGTTTTCGGAGATGAATAACTAAAAAACAGTCATTAGTGACTGTTTTTTATAGAAAAAGAGGTTTTATATGTTAAGTTCAAAAGATATAATCAAGGCTCACAAGGTCTTGAACGGTGTGGTTGTGAATACTCCACTGGATTACGATCATTATTTATCGGAGAAGTATGGTGCTAAGATTTATTTGAAAAAAGAAAATGCCCAGCGTGTTCGCTCCTTTAAAATTCGTGGTGCCTATTATGCCATTTCCCAGCTCAGCAAGGAAGAACGTGAACGTGGGGTAGTCTGCGCTTCTGCGGGAAATCATGCGCAGGGAGTAGCCTATACTTGTAATGAAATGAAAATTCCTGCTACTATCTTTATGCCCATTACTACGCCACAACAAAAGATTGGTCAGGTTCGCTTTTTTGGTGGGGATTTTGTAACTATTAAACTAGTTGGAGATACCTTTGATGCCTCAGCCAAAGCAGCTCAAGAATTTACAGTCTCTGAAAATCGTACCTTTATTGATCCTTTTGATGATGCTCATGTTCAAGCAGGTCAAGGAACAGTTGCTTATGAGATTTTAGAAGAAGCTCGAAAAGAATCGATTGATTTTGATGCTGTCTTGGTTCCTGTTGGTGGTGGCGGTCTCATTGCCGGGGTTTCTACCTATATCAAGGAAACAAGTCCAGAGATTGAGGTTATCGGAGTAGAGGCGAATGGAGCGCGTTCCATGAAAGCTGCCTTTGAGGCTGGAGGTCCAGTCAAACTCAAGGAAATTGATAAATTTGCTGATGGGATTGCTGTGCAAAAGGTAGGTCAGTTGACCTATGAAGCAACTCGTCAACATATTAAAACTTTGGTAGGTGTCGATGAGGGATTGATTTCTGAAACCTTGATTGACCTTTACTCTAAGCAAGGGATAGTCGCAGAACCTGCTGGAGCGGCTAGTATCGCCTCTTTAGAGGTTTTAGCTGAATATATTAAGGGGAAAACCATTTGTTGTATCATTTCTGGAGGAAATAATGATATCAACCGTATGCCAGAAATGGAAGAGCGTGCCTTGATTTATGATGGTATCAAACATTACTTTGTGGTCAATTTCCCACAACGTCCAGGAGCTTTGCGTGAGTTTGTAAATGATATCCTGGGGCCAAATGATGATATCACACGTTTTGAGTATATCAAACGAGCTAGCAAGGGAACAGGCCCAGTATTAATTGGGATCGCTTTAGCAGATAAGCATGATTATGCAGGTTTGATTCGTAGAATGGAAGGTTTTGATCCAGCTTATATTAACTTAAATGGTAATGAAACGCTTTATAATATGCTTGTCTGAGGACTAATAAAAAAATATCATATTATTTGTACAACTGATGTATATGTGCTATAATGAAGATGAAGAAAGGGGACGATTCCTATGGTTTTAGAAAACTTATCGTGCAATTCTTACTTCTGTTCATTATAGCACTTATGATGTTTGGCTCAGATTTCCATCCTTCATTTTGATTTCCTATCTATTGACAAGCATAGTCACACTGTCTTTAATACTCTTCGAAAATCTCTTCAAACCACGTTAGCTCTATCTGCAACCTCAAAACAGTGTTTTGAGCAACTTGCGGCTAGCTTCCTAGTTTGCTCTTTGATTTTCATTGAGTATAAGGTATGATTTGATTTCTTTTTGTTGACAAATATACCATATTAAAAAGATATATAAGTAATTAACTGAGCTTATCTGTCTTGTCATCTCTATTAAGGATGGTTTAGATAATCGGGTGTCTGCTTCTAGGCTAGCACCTCAATATCCAAAGGAGTGATGAATTTGAAGGACATAAGGAATACCTATCTCTCAGATGATTTATTGAGGAAGAAAGATAGGAGTTTTTGAGCTAGTGAAGGCTTGGATTTCTAAAGGTTAGAACTATCATCTTCAGTTCTTAAATCGAAGAAATAAGCTATCTTACGGAAATAGAGAAGCATTTTTTAAGAACTTGAATAATTTCGCACCTTAAGAGGGTAATAATACAGTATTTTTATTAGCAAATATTTATGGTGTAGAGGCTAGCAAAACCTATATATTATCGGATTTAAAAAGGAAGTAAGAAAATTCTGAACTAATTATTTTCGTTGAATATATGTTTTTTTTATTGACAAAAGTAGTAAAAACGTATACAATTAAATATTATAAAGAAGAAAATAGGAGAAAAACATGGCTAAGTCAAACTTTGAAAAAGTAGAATCAGTTGTTGGCTGGGTTCGTGATAAGAAAATCACAGGCTACCGTATCTCTAAAGAAACGAATGCGCGTGAAATGTCTATCATTGCTCTGGCGCAGGGTCGTGCAAAAGTAAAAAATATTTCATTTGAAACAGCCCTAGGCCTAATTGATTTCTATGAAAAAAATTATGAAAAATTTGAAGATTAATCTTTGGATAACGGCGGATTCTTGACCTTCAAGTAGTAGAGATAGAGAATCTGCCTTTTCATTTTGAGGACAGCAAAAAGACTGCACGGTTGATGCAGCCTTTTCTTTTTATTTGAGATAGCGTTGAAGGAACTCTTTTGTTCGGTCTTCTTTAGGATTGGTGAAGAGGTCTTCTGGTTTACCTTCTTCAGCGATCACGCCCTTATCCATAAAGATAACACGGTGAGAGACATCACGGGCAAATTCCATTTCATGGGTTACGACAATCATGGTCAAGCCTTCCTGAGCCAGGTCCTGCATGATTTTGAGGACTTCTCCAACCATTTCTGGATCGAGAGCTGATGTTGGTTCATCAAAGAGAATAGCGTCCGGATTCATGGAGAGGGCACGAGCGATGGCCACACGTTGTTTTTGACCACCTGAGAGTTGTTTTGGTTTGGCTTGCCAGTAGCGTTCTCCCATGCCGACCTTTTCCAGGTTTTCTTTGGCAATCTTTTCAGCTTCTGTGCGTTCGCGTTTTAGGACAGTTGTCTGAGCGACGATTGTGTTTTCAAGAACATTGAGATTTTCAAAGAGGTTAAAGGATTGGAAAACCATCCCCAACTTTTCACGGTATTGCGTGAGGTCATAGCCTTTTTCGAGGACGTTTTGTCCATGATAAAGGATTTGTCCATCAGTTGGTGTTTCAAGTAGGTTAATGGAGCGTAGGAAGGTCGATTTTCCGCTTCCAGAGCTTCCGATGATAGAGATGACCTCTCCCTTGTGGACAGTGAGTGAAATGTCTTTTAGCACTTCGTTTTGTCCATAGGATTTTTTGAGGTGTTTAATTTCAAGGATTGCTTGTGTCATTATTTCAAATCCTCCGTTTGCATTTGGTTAGCACCTGTAGTGTAGGTATCCATGTCCATTCTGCGCTCGATAAAGCGTAGGATACGTGTTACGGTGAAGGTGAGGACAAAGTAAATCACGGCGATGATTGTAAATGTCTGGAAGTATTGATAGGTTTGTGTTGCCACGGTATTTCCTGAGAAATAAAGTTCGACAACAGAGATAACGTTCAATACAGATGTATCTTTGATATTGATGACAAATTCATTACCAGTTGCAGGTAGGATGTTACGGACTACCTGAGGTAGGACAATCTTACGCATGGTCTGGTTATGGGTCATACCAAGAGCAGTCGCAGCTTCAAATTGTCCCTTGTCAACTGCTAGGATACCACCACGGACGATTTCAGTCATGTAGGCACCGGTATTGATTGAAACGATGAAGATAGCAGCCAGTGTACGGTCAAGGTTGATCCCGAAAGCTTGGGCAGTTCCATAGTAGATAACCATCGATTGAACAATCATTGGCGTACCACGGAAAATTTCAATGTAGACATTGAGAACCCAGCCGACTAGTTTTTGTAGGCCGTAAATGACTTTGTTTTCAGAGAGAGGAGCAGTACGGAAGACACCAATGGCAAGTCCAATAATGAGACCTATGATGGTTCCGACGATAGAGATTAAAAGAGTGATACCAGCACCACGCAAGAGTTGTTGCCAGTTTTCAGAAAGAATTTTAGCAACTTGGCTAAAGAAACTACTGCTAGTCTCTTCAGTTGTTGTAGCTTCGGCAGGTTGTTCCTTGATCATACGATCCATCAAGGCAACTTGGTCATCTTTTGAAATGGTTTCAATGCTGGCATTGATTTGGCTAATACGATTGTCATTTTTACGAAGCCCGATAGCGATAGCTGTATCTTCTTCCCCAGTTTTGAAACCAGGTTCTACTTGAATCATCTTGAACTTAGAGTTCGCAGCTTCAGCAGTCAGTGCTTCTGGACGTTCAGAAACATAAGCATCAATGACACCAGCCTCAAGAGCTTGTCGCATTTGAGCGAAGTCTCCCATGGCTGTTTCTTTTTTAGCACCTGGGATTTGTGCAATCAAGTTATAAAGGTAGACCCCTTGTTGAGAAGTGATTTTTGCACCGTTAAAGTCATCCAAAGATTTAGCACTTGCGTAGGCAGAATCTTTTTTGACAAGCAAAACTGGTTCGCTAGTATAGTAACTGCTCGAAAAGGCAATTTCTTGTTTGCGTTCTGCAGTTGGACTCATACCTGCGATAATCATGTCAATCTTACCAGAAGTAAGGGCAGGGACTAGACCTTCCCACTTGGTTTTAACAACCAAAGGTTCTTTACCTAAGTCCTTAGCGATTTTCTTGGCGATTTGAACATCGTATCCGTTGGCATACTGATTGGTCCCATCGATTTTGACAGCTCCGTTGCTATCATCATCCTGGGTCCAGTTAAAGGGAGCATATGCTGCTTCCATACCGATGCGTAAATATTCATCGGCTTGAGCAACATTGACAAGTCCTAGCATCAGCAAGAGACTTGTGAAAATAGATAAGTATATTTTTCTCATGATTTCTCCTATTCTGATCTATTAAAAAATAACTGTCTCCTATTTTATCGAAAAATGCGTAATTTTTCAACATAAGTAAGCCTTTACTTACGAAAAAATGCTATAATGATAAGAAAGATAAAAAGGGGGCTTAGTTGATGAAAAAAACTTTTTTCTTACTGGTGTTAGGCTTGTTTTGCCTTCTTCCACTCTCTGTTTTTGCCATTGATTTCAAGATAAACTCTTATCAAGGGGATTTGTATATTCATGCAGACAATACGGCAGAGTTTAGACAGAAGATAGTTTACCAGTTTGAGGAGGACTTTAAGGGCCAAATCGTGGGACTTGGACGTGCTGGTAAGATGCCTAGCGGGTTTGACATTGACCCTCATCCAAAGATTCAGGCCGCGAAAAACGGTGCAGAACTAGCAGATGTGACTAGCGAAGTAACAGAAGAAGCGGATGGTTATACTGTGAGAGTCTATAATCCAGGTCAGGAGGGCGACATAGTTGAAGTTGACCTCGTCTGGAACTTAAAAAATTTACTTTTCCTTTATGATGATATCGCTGAATTAAATTGGCAACCTCTGACAGATAGTTCAGAGTCTATTGAAAAGTTTGAATTTCATGTAAGGGGAGACAAGGGGGCTGAGAAACTCTTTTTCCATACAGGGAAACTTTTTAGAGAGAGAACGGTTGAAAAGAGTAACCTTGATTATACTATTCGTTTAGACAATCTTCCGGCTAAGCGTGGAGTTGAATTGCATGCCTACTGGCCGCGAACTGATTTTGCTAGCGCTAGGGATCAGGGCTTGAAAGGGAATCGTTTAGAAGAGTTTAATAAGATAGAGGATTCGATCGTTAAAGAAAAAGATCAAAGTAAACAACTACTTACTTGGATCTTCCCTTCGATCCTTTCCATCTCCTTGTTATTGAGCATCTGTTTCTATTTTATCTATAGAAGAAAGACCGCTCCTTCAATCAAATATGCTAAAAATCATCGTCTCTATGAACCCCCAATGGAATTAGAGCCTATGGTTTTATCAGAAGCAGTCTACTCGACCTCCTTGGAGGAAGTGAGTCCCTTGGTCAAGGGAGCTGGAAAATTCACCTTTGATCAACTTATTCAAGCTACCTTGCTAGATGTGATAGACCGTGGGAATGTCTCTATCATTTCAGAAGGAGATGCAGTTGGTTTGAGGCTAGTAAAAGAAGATGGTTTGTCAAGCTTTGAGAAAGACTGCCTAAATCTAGCTTTTTCAGGTAAAAAAGAAGAAACTCTTTCCAATTTGTTTGCGGATTACAAGGTATCTGATAGTCTTTATCGTAGAGCCAAAGTTTCTGATGAAAAACGGATTCAAGCAAGAGGGCTTCAACTCAAATCTTCTTTTGAAGAGGTATTGAACCAGATGCAAGAAGGAGTGAGAAAACGAGTTTCCTTCTGGGGGCTCCCAGATTACTATCGTCCTTTAACTGGTTTGGAAAAGGCTTTGCAAGTGGGTATGGGTGTCTTGACTATCTTGCCCCTATTTATCGGATTTGGTTTGTTCTTGTACAGTTTAGACGTTCATGGCTATCTTTACCTCCCTTTGCCAATACTTGGTTTTCTAGGGTTAGTTTTGTCTGTTTTCTATTATTGGAAGCTTCGACTAGATAATCGTGATGGTGTTCTAAATGAAGCGGGAGCTGAGGTCTACTATCTCTGGACCAGTTTTGAAAATATGTTACGTGAGATTGCACGACTGGATAAGGCTGAATTGGAAAGTATTGTTGTTTGGAATCGTCTCTTGGTCTATGCAACCTTATTTGGCTATGCGGACAAGGTTAGTCATTTGATGAAGGTTCATCAGATTCAAGTTGAAAATCCAGATATCAATCTCTATGTAGCTTATGGCTGGCACAGTATGTTTTATCATTCAAGCGCGCAAATGAGCCATTATGCTAGTGTCGCAAATACAGCAAGTACCTACTCCGTATCTTCTGGAAGTGGAAGTTCTGGCGGTGGCTTCTCTGGAGGCGGAGGTGGCGGCAGTATCGGAGCCTTTTAAAGAGAGCTACCATAGACTGAAAAAGTATGATATAATGGAAGATAGAAGAAAGACAAACTATAAGAAAAGTCAATAGTTTTATCTAAACTATTTCTTATTTCAATTTGATGATTTGGCGATGATTTTAGAGCACGGCAAAAAGCCCTTGAAAAAGTCCATTTTTTCAAAGGTAATCCTGTGTTAATTTCAGAAATTACATCACTTTTTGTTCGTCAAATGGCAGCTCTTTTTTAGGATATAAAACAGGGTTCGGATAAGTTTTTTTGCAAGGTGGATGATGGCTACATTGTAATGTTTTCCTTATTCTAACTTAGTCTTAAGATAGGCCTTAAAAGCAGGTGAAAAGCGAGCGCATGCTTTGGCAGCTTGTATGAGTGCCCACCGCAGATGAGGGGAACCCCGTTTGATCATTCTTCCAGCTAAATCAATCTGACCTGACTGATAAATAGAAGAATCCAGTCCAGCGAAAGCTTGTAATTGAGCAGGATTATCAAAGGCATGAATATTTCGAATCTCGGCTAAAATGACCGCCCCTAAACGACCCCCAATCCCAGTAACCGTCGTGATGACCGAGTTGAACTCAGCCATCAAGTCATTGACACATGTTTCCGCCTTGTCAATGAGCCTCTTGTAATGTTTGATGATTTCGATGATTTCGAATTCACGAGCAGGAGATGTTGTTCCGATAGAACGAGGTGCGACTGAGAGGATATCCTGAATTTTAGAAGCGGTCAATCGCTTAATTTCTATCAGCTTATCAAATCTTGCCTCAAGCCTTTTCTGAGGATTAGGGTAGCGTGTCAAGAGTTGGTAGGTATATTCTGAATGCTTTCCAACGATTTTATCCAACTCAGGAAAGATGATATCAAGACAACGAGTGTATTGTACTTTCCAATCAGACTGTTTTTTCTTGAGACGATGAATATGTCTAGCCAGTATTTTTAGTTCTACTTGCCGATTATCGTGTTGAAATTGTTCACGATTGGGGTCAGAAAGAAGTTTAAGAGCGATGAGACAGTCTTGGTTGAGCTGTCGAAAAGACAGATCTAAGAGTTCAAAACCAGCTTTATTATTTGAAAAAGTGAGTGGTTTAAGAACAGTTTTCCTCGAACATTCAAGGCTGTAACATCGTGTTTATTTTTAGCGACATCAATGCCCACATAAAGCATGGGAGTACCTCCAGATATAGTATTTCAAGTCTACTTGGTTATCCACGAACTTTTTGCCTTGTTACCTTAGACGAGATAAAACGTCTATGCGTTATCAAACTCATTACCAATTGAAACAAAAAGCTGTTGTTAGACCCTTTCGGAAATCGTCAAGCGATTGGAGGAAATGAACTAATCCACAGTGGCTTATTCCAAGTATACCACTTGGGCTTTGGCAGTAGCTAACTGCGTTAAATATAATATAAGGAGAAATATATGTATCTTATTGAAATTTTAAAATCTATCTTCTTCGGGATTGTTGAAGGAATTACGGAATGGTTGCCGATTTCCAGTACAGGTCACTTGATTTTAGCAGAGGAGTTTATCCAATACCAAAATCAAAATGAAGCCTTTATGTCCATGTTTAATGTCGTGATTCAGCTTGGTGCTATTTTAGCAGTTATGGTGATTTATTTTAACAAGCTCAATCCTTTTAAACCGACTAAGGACAAACAGGAAGTTCGTAAGACTTGGAGACTATGGTTGAAGGTCTTGATTGCCACTTTGCCTTTACTTGGTGTCTTTAAATTTGATGATTGGTTTGATACCCACTTCCATAACATGGTTTCAGTTGCTCTCATGTTGATTATCTACGGGGTTGCCTTCATCTATTTGGAAAAGCGCAATAAAGCGCGTGCTATCGAGCCAAGTGTAACAGAGTTGGACAAGCTTCCTTATACGACCGCTTTCTATATCGGACTCTTCCAAGTTCTTGCTCTTTTACCAGGGACTAGCCGTTCAGGTGCAACGATTGTCGGTGGTTTGTTAAATGGAACCAGTCGTTCAGTTGTGACAGAATTTACCTTCTATCTTGGGATTCCCGTTATGTTTGGAGCTAGTGCCTTAAAGATTTTCAAATTTGTGAAAGCCGGAGAACTCTTGAGCTTTGGGCAATTGTTTTTGCTCTTGGTCGCGATGGGAGTAGCTTTTGCGGTCAGCATGGTGGCTATTCGCTTCTTGACCAGCTATGTGAAAAAACACGACTTCACCCTTTTTGGTAAATACCGTATCGTGCTTGGTAGTGTTTTGCTACTTTACAGTTTTGTCCGTTTATTTGTATAAGAAAAACCTTGAAGGGGCAACTCTTCAAGGTTTTATACTCTTAGAAAATCTCTTCAAACCGCGTCAGCTTTATCTGCAACCTCAAAACAGTGTTTTGAGCAGCCTGCGGCTAGCTTCCTAGTTTGCTCTTTGATTTTCATTGAGCTTTAAAATCCAGTCAGGGTAATCCCCAATAGGCGGACACCTCTTTCTTTCTCGCTTAATTCTTCATAGAGTTGCAGGGCTATTTGGCTTATCTGACTAGCATCTTGTGTTTTTTGAGCAAGACTTTTTCGTTTGGTAAGAGTTGAAAAGTCCTCGTAGCGGATTTTCAAAATGACAATTTTTCCAGCTTTTTCTTGTTGATGTAGATTGAGAGCGACTTTTTCTGATAGAAGAGTCAGCTCTTTTTTGATATCTTCCTCAGCACGGAGAATCTTCCCGTAGGTTTTCTCCTTGCCGATTGATTTACGGATGCGATTGGATTTGACTGGAGAGTTGTGAATGCCACGAGCCTTTCGATACAGATCATAGCCTAGTCTACCAAAACGGTCTATTAGGGTCACCTCAGGAACTTCAAGTAAATCAGCACCAGTAAAAACGCCCATTTGATGAAGACGTTCTACTGTCTTTTTTCCTACTCCATGAAATTTGGAAATATCCATTTGTTTGAGAAAATTCTCAGCCTGTTCAGGTAGAATCACTGTCAAACCATGAGGTTTTTGATAATCACTCGCCATTTTAGCTAAGAACTTGTTGTAGGAAATACCGGCAGAAGCAGTTAGATGGAGTTCTTGCCAGATATCTTTTTGAATGAGGCGAGCAATTTTGACCGCTGACTTGATACCGAGTTTATTTTCTGTCACATCCAAATAGGCTTCGTCAATGCTCATGGGTTCAATCAAATCTGTATAGCGCTTAAAAATAGCTCGAATCTGGAGTCCCACAGCTTTGTATTTCTCATAATTTCCTGAGATAAAGACGGCCTGGGGACAACGTTCATAAGCTTCCTTGGAACTCATGGCAGAATGGACACCAAAAGCTCGAGCCTCATAGCTACAGGTAGAAACGACTCCCCGTCCACCTGTTTGCCGAGGGTCGCTTCCAATAATGACAGGTTTTCCTCTGAGTTTAGGATTATCCTTGATTTCCACCGCAGCAAAAAAGGCATCCATGTCAATATGGATGATTTTTCTTGACAAATCATTTAACAAAGGAAAAATCAACATGCCTAGCACCTTTTTATACTCTTCGAAAATCTCTTCAAACCACGTCAGCTTCCATCTGCAACCTCAAAACAGTATTTTGAGCTGACTTCGTCAGTTCTATTTACAACCTCAAAGCAGTGCTTTGAGCAGCCTGCGGCTAGCTTCCTAGTTTGCTTTTCGATTTCCATTGAGTGTTACTGCTTATTTTCTTTTATTATACCCTTTTTTCTGAAAAAAAGAAAAAAGGACTTTATTTTTTTTCAAAAATATAATACAGTTTGAAATAAAATATAGACTGTTTTAGAAAAGAAAGTGTAAAAATAGGGATTTTGCACTTGTTGAAATCGATTACTTTATGGTATACTTGTCTTATGAATGTAACAGATGACTGTTACTAGAAAAAAGAGGACATTAATATGGTTGTTAAGACGGTTGTTGAAGCACAAGATATTTTTGACAAAGCTTGGGAAGGCTTCAAAGGCGTAGATTGGAAAGAAAAAGCAAGTGTATCACGCTTTGTACAAGCTAACTACACACCTTATGATGGAGACGAAAGCTTCCTTGCAGGACCAACAGAGCGTTCACTTCACATCAAGAAAATTGTAGAAGAAACTAAAGCACACTACGAAGAAACTCGTTTCCCAATGGACACTCGTCCAACATCTATCGCTGATATCCCTGCTGGATTTATCGACAAAGAAAATGAAGTTATCTTTGGTATCCAAAATGATGAACTCTTCAAATTGAACTTCATGCCAAAAGGTGGTATCCGTATGGCTGAAACTACTTTAAAAGAAAATGGATACGAACCAGACCCAGCTGTTCACGAAATCTTCACTAAATATGTAACAACAGTTAACGACGGTATTTTCCGTGCCTACACTTCAAATATTCGTCGCGCTCGTCATGCACACACTGTAACTGGTCTTCCAGATGCATACTCACGCGGACGTATCATCGGTGTTTACGCACGTCTTGCTCTTTACGGTGCAGACTACTTGATGCAAGAAAAAGTAAACGACTGGAATGCAATCAAAGAAATCGATGAAGAAACAATCCGTCTTCGTGAAGAAGTAAACCTTCAATACCAAGCATTGCAACAAGTTGTTCGCCTGGGTGACCTTTACGGGGTTGATGTTCGCAAACCAGCGATGAACGTGAAAGAAGCAATCCAATGGGTTAACATTGCTTTCATGGCTGTCTGCCGTGTGATTAACGGTGCTGCTACATCTCTAGGTCGTGTACCAATCGTATTGGACATCTTTGCAGAACGTGACCTTGCTCGTGGTACATTTACTGAATCAGAAATCCAAGAATTCGTTGATGATTTCGTTATGAAACTTCGTACAGTTAAATTTGCTCGTACAAAAGCTTATGACCAATTGTACTCAGGTGACCCAACCTTTATCACAACTTCTATGGCTGGTATGGGTAACGACGGTCGTCACCGTGTTACTAAGATGGACTACCGTTTCTTGAACACTCTTGACAACATCGGTAACTCACCAGAACCAAACTTGACAGTTCTTTGGACTGACAAATTGCCATACAACTTCCGTCGCTACTGTATGCACATGAGCCACAAACACTCTTCTATCCAATACGAAGGTGTAACAACAATGGCTAAAGACGGATATGGTGAAATGAGCTGTATCTCATGCTGTGTGTCTCCACTTGATCCAGAAAATGAAGAACAACGCCACAACATCCAGTACTTCGGTGCTCGTGTAAACGTTCTTAAAGCCCTTCTTACTGGTTTGAATGGTGGTTACGACGATGTTCACAAAGACTACAAAGTATTTGACATCGATCCTATTCGTGACGAAGTTCTTGAATTCGAATCAGTTAAAGCGAACTTTGAAAAATCTCTTGACTGGTTGACTGACACTTACGTAGATGCCTTGAACATCATCCACTACATGACTGATAGGTACAACTACGAAGCTGTTCAAATGGCCTTCTTGCCAACTAAACAACGTGCCAACATGGGATTCGGTATCTGTGGATTTGCTAACACTGTTGATACATTGTCAGCTATCAAATACGCTACAGTTAAACCAATCCGTGACGAAGATGGCTACATCTACGATTACGAAACAATCGGTGACTACCCACGCTGGGGTGAAGATGACCCACGTTCAAACGAATTGGCAGAATGGTTGATCGAAGCTTACACAACTCGTCTACGTAGCCACAAACTATACAAAGACGCAGAAGCTACAGTATCACTTTTGACAATCACATCTAACGTTGCTTACTCTAAACAAACTGGTAACTCACCAGTTCACAAAGGTGTATACCTCAACGAAGATGGTTCTGTGAACTTGTCTAAACTTGAATTCTTCTCACCAGGTGCTAACCCATCTAACAAAGCTAAAGGTGGTTGGTTGCAAAACTTGAACTCACTTTCTAGCCTTGACTTTAGTTATGCAGCTGACGGTATCTCATTGACTACACAAGTATCACCTCGCGCTCTTGGTAAGACTCGTGATGAACAAGTTGATAACTTGGTAACAATCCTTGATGGTTACTTCGAAAACGGTGGACAACACGTTAACTTGAACGTTATGGACTTGAACGATGTTTACGAAAAAATCATGTCAGGCGAAGACGTTATCGTACGTATCTCTGGATACTGTGTAAACACTAAATACCTCACTCCAGAACAAAAAACTGAATTGACACAACGTGTCTTCCACGAAGTTCTTTCAATGGATGACGCCTTGGATGCATTGAGCTAATCAAGTTCTTGAATAATAAAAAGGAACCCTCGGTCAAACGACTGAGGGTTTTGTGCTTGGGATAGTATGAGCAATTCCTTCGGCGCAATATGCAATGTTTTTGGGAAGGAACAGTGGACCGAATCTGAAATATAATAGATTGAAACTAGAATAGTACACCTTTACTTCTAAAACATTCTTAGAAATCGATTTGACTGTCCTGATCGATTTGTCCTATTCTTATTTCATTTTACTATAGTCCGCTGAAACGGCTCAAACAGTGCTAGAAATTGACTGGAATTCTCTAAGTGATTTGTTCCGATTTTATTTCATTTCATTTCATCATAAAAATAAGACGACTGGCTAATTGACAATCATCTTGTTTGATACTGTTAATAAAATTCGCGAAGTTTATCTTGATTTTCTTTAAAAAATTTTTCTAACCAATCCATACCATAAGCATAACTAAAACCTTCTAATAGAACAGAGAGGTCAATAGTATCAAATCCCATGTCTTTTAAATATTTAAAGGTATCGAATGGTGAATGAAAGTTTTTGTATTTAATAATTGCACCAATATCTTGCAAATCCTGCTCTCTGATACTCATCATCTTCATTCCTAACACATACTCAATAGGGACTACTAAAACGGTCAGATTCTCAAATGAGTACAAGGATTCGCATAAACTTAAGGGAGGTTGTTTGTTCATATTTGCTTTGCAACATGATTGTTGAGCCATAACTCTTCGTGGATGTTAAGATTAAACTGTTTTCCTACACGAGCAATAATTTCATTGATTTTCTGATTTTGGTCATAAAAAGCATCAACATCTTGTGTGGCACGTAAACCATGATATTCTAAGACATAACCATAATTGTTAAAGTCAGATTTTCCTGAATTAATTTCTTATTTAGGGCTTGGAAGACCGGTTTCATTTTATCCATGTTTGTATTTCTCCATCAATTTTTGAACATTGGTTAACTTAGCAGGTTTATTTAATGAAATCACATATTTATGAGTTGGAGTATGCTCTTGAAAGGCATACTTCAAGCTAATTTTTTGAAAACGGGTTAGTTCTTTGGAGTCTAGCAACTTTTCTACATCTTGGTTTGTTAAATAAGAATAGTCTTCAAAAATAACTTTTCGCAAATAGCGAAACCAATGGCTTGCGTTGAATTGTGATTGTTTGGATGCCTGTATCATATAATCGTACCAATCCATTGTCTTCCTCCTATAAAATTTAGTTTATATTATTGTAGTTTATATTCAAAAATGTAGTTTTTCTTAATTAGCTCGTATCTATAGGATGATACTGAAAATCTTCTTGTTGCTTTAAATCACAATCGAAAAATTCTGTTTTTCATCTTAGAAAAGAATGTTTAGAAATGTAAAATGAACCTTTTTTCTTATCCGAAAACCTTACTAAAGTATATAATTTAGGCAGTCAATTCTGTATGATAATGTTTGTACTATCGTCGAGTTTTTGCTTGATTGCCTAACGAGATAAATTTTAGAAGAGTTTTCGGTGTGATTTGACAAGTTTCTGACTGGAAGGATAGTTACACTAGTATTGTTTATTAAAATGAGCAGATAGAGAAAATTTGGAATCTATTTGCTTATTATCAATCGTTTTTTTAGCTTATTTGTCTTAGATTGGTATAGAACTGATTTATGGATTAATCCTCTTGTATCTTATCCTGTTCCTAAATATGTTGGTAGAAAAATGAAGCAGTTGTTACGAGTGTCTGTATTGGAAAAAATTTTATCTATACAATTCTTTAAATGATATTAAGGCTAGGAATGCCAAAACACTGACATATTTCGTTTAAAGCCTATCCAGCCTCTTCAATTGTATTTGTAGAAATGCTATCAGTAATATATTCGCGAACACTATGATTTACAACAGTGTGGTCGTACATCTTTGTAACTTTATTATACAACAACCATTTACAGGTGTAAAGTTGAGCAGTGTCTTTAGTAAATTTAGGGACTTGTTTTGTCATAGTTTTGATACCTGTATTCGTTGTTTCATGAGCATTTAATGTTAATACCCCTGTTTATATATCCATTTCAACAATTAGAATGATATTTTTCCGAGGATGAACTTATATATTGTGACTTTTTAGAGTTATGATGCCTCTTGATTTGACTATCGCTATCAATTTCATCCACTTTTACAGTTTCATGGTTTTATGAACCGAAACATCTAGGTACAGGTTTTAGCATCAATTGATTGTTTTTGAGCCATATGAAGTTGAAACGTGGAGATGCTTTTCTTGTGATAACGCCCTATTCAAAGAGGCATAACCGTTTTTGGAGAGAGTTCAGTACTATGTGGCGCTAAATAATATATGTAAAATAGTATGGTGTAGAGATATTAAACAAGATTTAACTAATACTTTTCGAAAATCTCTTCAAACCACGTCAGCGTCGCCTTACCGTATAGATGTTACTGACTTCGTCAGTTCTATCTACAACCTCAAAACAGTGTTTTGAGCAGCCTGCAGCTAGCTTCCTAGTTTGCTCTTTGATTTTCATTGAGTATAAGGAGAATTGTAAAAACAAAAATGGGGATTTCATATAAAGTTTATTCTAGGAGTATGTATCTTGAATAAAAATTGTTATTTAAGTTCTGGGGGTTATGATGAATGTTTTTATAATAATAAAATGCAGCTAGAAGAAAAGTTATTTTAATATAAATCACTCAACATAGAGAGAAGGCGGTTTCCTATATGGAAGTCGTCTTGTTTTCATATTGTCTAAATACGAGATATTTACTACAGGTTATAGTTGATTTAAACAGGTCTATAGATTTCTAATATATATTAAGGTGAAATAATATCTTGTAATACATTGCTATGCTCTATGAAAAAAGCAACGATAGCTAATGCACAAGCTCCTATACTTCCACGATGTTTGTTGTAAGGTAAAATTTCAATTTCTATATTACGAGTAAAGGGAACGAAGTGGAGCTGGTCTTGGATTTTATCCCTGACTTCATGAGTGAAAGGTTGATAATTAAGCAATTGACTGTTGATATAGATTTTATCAGCAGGATTGATGAGGAGAAGATTTGCAATAGAAGTGGCTAATAAATTGACTCCTTTATCAATTTGTTGACGTAAAGCGGAGTCGCCTAAATTATAAGCCGTTAAAAGGGTGTCTAAATGAATGTCTTTTTCAGTCTTTACAAGGCTTTTTAGTACAGTTAGTTGGGAATTTTTAAATAATAATTGGGCGTGTTTGATTAACCAAGCATCCGAAATATATGTTTGTAAACAACCTTTTTTTCCGCATTCACAATATTGCCCATTCAATTCGACAATGGTGTGTCCAATTTCTCCGATATAAGGATTTTTAGAGGCTCCTATTTTTTCTTTTGTGAAAAAGGAAGTGTAAATACCTAATCCAGCGTGTAGGAAAATAAAGTTATCGGGGGTATTGTGTGGATTAAAAAGGTATTGTCCTATAGCCATACAATCGATATTATTTTTTACAATAAAAGGAAAATTGAATCTTTTAATTACATTTAATAAATTAAAAGATTCCCATATGGGGTTGTTTGTAATGATACTTCCGGAGTCTTTGTTATAATGTCCAGGTATTGATAAGCCAAATCCAAGTAATTTTGTTTCCAAAGGGACGTACTCTATAGCTGTTTTTATCATATTGGTAATGGTGGAATTGATTTCTGAAATAGGATAATCTTCATTCAAAATTTCTGTCTCGAAAAGAGTTTTCCCTTGTAAGTCACATAGACTGAGAAAGATACCTAGGACGTTTATTTCAATACCTCCAACAACATACGGAATATTATCTGTGATAGAAATAGTTTTTCTACGTCTTCCAGATCCGGAAAACTCGCTAAATTCATCACCAGTTTCGTATATGAGGGACTGTTCGCTTAGCTCTTTTATGATGTTAGTCGTTGTTGCTGGAGTAAGTCCTGTTTCATTAACAATATCTGTACGGGATGTTGCTGGATTTCGATATAGAAACTCCAGTATAGTGGCTCTATTTTGTAAAAAGGCTGATTGTTTTGTAATCATTTGTTTCCTCCTTTGGTTTATTTTATATTAAACATAAGAAAAAATCAATTAAAATTATTATTCTATACAAAGAAAAAAATATTGTAAAAACAACAAAAAATATATTGACAACGCTTTCTGTTAGTGGTATATTTAATTTATAAAAAATAAAAAAAGGAGTTCCGGTGATGAACAATATTTTAGCGTTTTTAGAAACAAAAGTCGCTCCGTTTGGTGAAAAAGTTGGCAACCAACGGCATTTGAAAGCTATTCGTGAAGGATTTATGATGGCAATGCCTTTGATTTTAGTCGGATCTTTATTTCTTATTCTAATCAGTTGGCCTCAAGAGGATTTTACAAATTGGCTGAATAGTGTTGGATTGCTAAGTATCTTGACAACTATGAATCAGTCAACAGTAGCGATTATCTCCTTGGTCGCTTGTTTCGGTATTGCCTACAGGTTGTCGGAAGGATATGGTACAGATGGTCCGTCGGCAGGGATCATAGCCTTATCCAGTTTTGTATTGATGGCACCTCGTTTTTCGAGTATGGTTTATGATAAAAATGGGGAGCAGGTCAAGCAGTTATTTGGCGGCGCAATACCATTTTCTAGCCTGAATGCATCTTCTTTGTTTATGGCGATTACTATTGGATTGGTTACAGCAGAGATTTATCGTATGTTTATCCAGCGCGGAATTACGATAAAAATGCCAAGTGGTGTCCCAGATGTGGTAAGTAAATCATTTTCAGCTCTTTTACCTGGCTTTACTACTTTTGTTTTGTGGGCTCTGGTCTTAAAAGGTCTTGAAGCGGCAGGAGTTGCAGGAGGTCTCAACGGACTCCTAGGTGCAATTGTTGGAACACCGCTTAAGTTAATTGCAGGAACGCTTCCAGGTATGATTCTATGTGTTATTGTAAACTCATTCTTTTGGTTCTGTGGAGTTAATGGGGGACAAGTTTTAAATGCTTTTGTAGATCCAGTTTGGTTACAATTTACTATAGAAAACCAAGAAGCTGTGGCTGCAGGACAAACACTCCAACACATTATTACATTACCGTTTAAAGATTTATTTGTATTTATTGGTGGCGGTGGAGCGACTATTGGTCTTGCGATTTGTCTCTTCCTATTTAGTAAGAGTCGTGCGAATAAAACATTAGGTAAGCTAGCTATTATACCGTCTATTTTTAATATCAATACAGCTATTCTATTTACGTTTCCAACAGTTTTAAATCCGATTATGCTGATTCCGTTTATTGCTACTCCTACAATCAATGCCTTGATTACCTATGTATCAATGGCTGTAGGATTAGTACCCTATACAACAGGTGTAATCCTTCCGTGGACAATGCCACCGATTATAGGAGGCTTCCTTGCAACAGGGGCTAGTTGGCGAGGAGCTCTATTACAAGTTGTTTTGATTTTGGTTTCTGTAGCAATTTATTATCCATTCTTCAAAATTGCAGATAAACGCAATCTTGAAAAAGAAAAAGCTACTGTTGGAGGGAAATAAGATGGTTATCAGAGTATTTGATCAACAGAAAAATACTTATTCTAGCTTTGCCTTAGAGGAATTAAGTTACTATATGAATCGGGTCTTTAAGACTAACATAGAGCTTGTCGAGGAGAAGGAAGCGGATATTTTTGTAGGATTAGTCAATAAAGAGGACAGAAAAGACCATGTTCTTATCTCATTAGACAAGGGTAAGGGAAGAATTGAGTCTAATACAATTGTAGGTTTACTTATTGGAATTTACCGAATGTTTCATGAATTTGGGGTTGTGTATACTAGACCAGGGCGCAGACATGACTTTGTTCCAGAGTTACGATTTGAAGATTTTTTAGATAAACAGCTATCTATAGATGAAACAGCCAGTTACTATCATAGGGGAGTATGTATAGAGGGAGCGGATTCATTTGAAAATATACTAGATTTCATTGATTGGCTACCTAAGATTGGGATGAACAGTTTTTTCATCCAGTTTGAAAATCCTTACTCTTTTTTGAAACGTTGGTATGAACATGAATTTAATCCATATCTAAATAAAGAACAATTTTCAAATGAATTAGTACAAGAATTGAGTGATAGGTTGGATAAAGAATTGCAAAAAAGAGGTCTTATTCATCATCGTGTTGGTCATGGATGGACAGGTGAAGTTTTAGGTTACTCTTCAAAATTTGGCTGGGAATCAGGTCTTAGTATTTCAGAGGAGAAGAAACCCTATGTCGCTGAAATAAACGGGAAACGAGAATTGTTTAATACGGCTCCGATTTTAACCAGCCTGGATTTTTCAAATCCAGATGTAGCTGATAAGATGGTAGAAATTATCAAGGATTATGCCAAGAAAAGACCTGATGTTAACTACTTACATGTATGGTTGTCGGATGCTCGTAATAATATTTGTGAATGCGAAAACTGTAGACAAGAATTGGTTTCGGATCAGTATATTCGTATTCTCAATCAATTGGATAGGGCTTTAACGAGTGAGGGATTAGATACAAAGATTTGTTTTCTGCTTTACCATGAGTTGCTATGGGCGCCTCAGAAAGAAAAATTAGATAATCCTGAACGCTTTACCATGATGTTTGCACCGATTACAAGAACATTTGAAATGAGTTATGCAGATGTAGATTTTGACAATTCCATACCTACGCCTAAACCTTATCTGCGTAATAAAATTATACTTCCGAATTCTCTTGAGGAAAATTTATCTTATCTTTTTGAGTGGCAAAAAACATTTAAAGGAGATAGTTTCGTATATGACTATCCTTTAGGGCGTGCTCATTATGGCGATTTAGGCTATATGAAAATTAGTCAAACCATTTACAGAGATGTATCTTATCTTTCTAACCTACATTTGAACGGTTACATTTCGTGTCAAGAATTACGTGCCGGATTCCCTCATAATTTTCCTAATTATGTTATGGGGGAAATGCTCTGGAAGAAGACAAGAAGTTATGAAGAATTGATTGAAGAATACTTTTCTGCTTTGTATGGGTCAAATTGGCAGTCTGTTGTTGAATATTTAGAAAAATTATCCAGTTATTCCTCATGTGATTATTTTAATGCAATTGGCAGTCGTCAAAATGATGTTTTAGCGAATCATTATTATATAGCTTACAATCTAGCTGATAATTTTTTGCCAATTATTGAGGAAAATATTTCTAAGTTATTAAATAGTCAAAAGGATGAATGGAAACAGCTCAGTTATCATCGTGAATATGTTGTTAAGATGGCGAAGGCTTTATATCTTCAAGCAACCGGAAAAACAAGGCAAGCTCAAGATGAATGGAGAAATGTGTTGAATTATATCCGTGGGCACGAACTGCTATTCCAATCTAATTTGGATGTTTATCGTGTAATTGAAGTAGCAAAAAATTACGCTGGTTTCCACTTATAAATCATAAGTATAGAAAATGAACCAAGGTATTCAGAGAAGATTGATCCTAAATATTATGAAATTTAAGGATTTTTAAGATATTTAGGGTCGACTTTCTATTTATATCGTAGCGAAGTCATTTTAATAATGATGTGTAAAAGATGGATCAAGATTGAGGAGGAAGAAAGATGAAATCAAAAGAAGAAATAAATATGCTTGGTTTTACAATTGTCGCTTACGCAGGAGATGCAAGGTCAGATTTGATGGATGCTTTGGCGTTTGCGAGAGATGGATATTTTGAACAGGCAAGAGAATTGGTTGAGTCTGCAAACGACTCAATAGTGTCTGCCCATCGAGAACAGACTAATTTATTAGCGGAGGAGGCATCTGGAGATAATTTTGAAGTGAGTTTTATCATGATTCATGGTCAAGATACCTTGATGACAACGATGCTATTGTATGATCAGGTCAAGTTTTTTATTGATGAATATGAACGAATTCGAAAGATTGAAGAACATATTGGTTTGCAATGAGGATTAGTCATGGAAAATTTACAGGTTAAAGCCTTACCGAAGGAGTTTTTATTAGGAGCTGCTACCGCTGCTTATCAAGTAGAGGGTGCAACTAGGGTAGATGGCAAAGGAACAAATATGTGGGATGTTTATTTGCAAGAAAACAGTCCGTTTTTACCAGATCCGGCTAGTGATTTTTATTATCGTTACGAAGAGGATATAGCTTTGGCGGCAGAACATGGTTTGCAGGCTTTGCGTTTATCTATTTCTTGGGTTCGTATATTTCCTGATATAGATGGGGAGCCTAATATATTAGCTGTTCGTTATTACCATAGAGTCTTTCAGTCTTGCTTAAAACATAATGTGATTCCGTTTGTTTCTTTACATCATTTTGATTCGCCTCAGAAAATGTTAGAAACAGGGGATTGGTTGAATAGAGAGAATATTGATCGTTTCATACGATATGCTCGCTTTTGTTTCCAAGAATTTACAGAAGTCAAGCATTGGTTTACAATCAATGAACTGATGTCTCTTGCTGCAGGTCAATATATAGGAGGTCAGTTTCCTCCAAATCATCATTTTCAATTATCTGAAGCAATTCAAGCGAATCATAATATGTTGTTGGCGCATGCTCTTGCAGTCCGCGAATTTCATCAATTAGGGATTGAGGGAAAGATAGGTTGTATTCATGCTTTAAAGCCAGGCTATCCTATTGATGGGCAAAAAGAAAATATTTTGGCAGCTAAACGGTATGATGTTTATAATAATAAATTTCTATTAGATGGAACTTTTTTGGGCTACTACAGTGAGGACACGCTTTTTCACTTGAATCAAATATTGGAAGCTAATAATTCTAGCTTTATTATTGAAGATGGTGATTTAGAAATTATGAAGAGAGCTGCAGCTCTTAATACGATGTTTGGGATGAATTATTATCGTTCAGAATTTATTCGTGAATACAAAGGTGAAAATAGACAAGAATTTAATTCAACAGGAATAAAAGGACAGTCTTCTTTTAAATTAAATGCTCTAGGTGAATTTGTAAAAAAACCTGGTATTCCGACAACAGATTGGGATTGGAATATTTATCCTCAAGGGTTATTTGATATGTTGCTTCGTATCAAAGAAGAATATCCTCAACATCCGGTCATTTATTTAACTGAAAATGGTACAGCCCTTAAAGAAGTTAAGCCAGAGGGCGAGAATGATATTATTGATGACAGTAAGAGAATCCGTTATATTGAGCAACATTTACACAAAGTTTTAGAGGCTCGAGATAGAGGAGTCAATATTCAAGGCTATTTTATATGGTCTTTGCAAGATCAATTTTCTTGGGCGAATGGCTACAATAAGCGATATGGTCTTTTCTTTGTTGATTATGAAACACAGAAGAGATATATTAAGAAAAGTGCTCTTTGGGTAAAAGGGCTAAAACGGAATTAAGGTTAGCGATTTGACTGATGTTTAATATATTTTAACTATGAGCTTAAATTTTTTACAGGAGGAGTTTTTATGGATAAGTTAGTCGCTGCCATTGAAAAGCAACAAGGGAAATTTGAAAAAATTTCTACTAATAATTATATGATGGCTATTAAAGATGGATTTATTGCTACTATGCCTTTAATTATGTTTTCAAGCTTTTTGATGATTATTATTATGATTCCTAAAAATTTCGGAGTAGAGTTACCGAGTCCAGCTATTGCCTGGATGAGGAAAGTGTATATGCTAACCATGGGAGTTTTGGGTATTATTGTTTCAGGGACAGTTGCAAAGTCATTGGCTGGAAATGTTAATAGAAAAATGCCTCCTGGAAAGGTAATAAATGATACTTCTGCAATGTTGGCGGCCATATGTGGCTATCTTGTATTAACTGTAACGCTTGTAGTTGATGAGAAAACGGGATCTACAAGTTTGTCGACAAACTATTTAGGATCTCAAGGATTGATAACTTCGTTTGTCAGTGCCTTTATTACTGTAAATGTTTACCGATTCTGTATTAAGCGAGACATTACTATTCATTTACCTAAGGAAGTTCCTGGGGCTATATCACAAGCTTTTAGAGATATTTTTCCTTTTTCTTTTGTTTTACTTATTAGTGGTTTGTTAGATATTGTATCTCGTTTTAGTTTAGATGTTCCTTTTGCCCAAGTATTTCAACAACTATTGACTCCTATTTTTAAGGGGGCAGAATCATATCCTGCTATGATGTTGATTTGGTTTATGTGTGCTTTGCTTTGGTTTGTTGGAATTCATGGACCATCTATTGTCTTACCTGCTGTTACAGCTTTACAACTGAGCAATATGGAAGAGAATGCTCAACTTCTTGCAAATGGGCAGTTCCCTTATCATTCTTTAACACCTAATTTCGGGAATTATATCGCTGCTATTGGAGGAACGGGGGCTACCTTTGTTGTACCATTTATTTTGATTTTCTTTATGCGGTCTAAACAATTAAAATCGGTAGGTAAAGCTACAATTACTCCTGTTTTATTTGCGGTAAATGAACCTCTTCTATTTGGTATGCCTGTTATTTTGAATCCCTATCTTTTTGTCCCTTTTTTGATGACTCCACCAGTGAATGTATTTCTAGGAAAGGTATTTATTGATTTCTTTGGAATGAATGGATTTTATATCCAGTTACCTTGGGCCTTTCCTGGTCCCTTGGGATTGTTAATTGGAACGAATTTTCAACTTATCTCCTTTGTATTTTTATCTTTGATGTTAGTTGTCGACATATTGATTTATTTGCCATTCTGTAGAGCGTATGATAGACAGTTACTGGTGAAAGAAGATATTGCAAGCTCAAATGATATTATTTTAGAGGAGGATACAAGTGAAATAATGCCTTGTGAGATAGATGTAATAAAAAGTAAGGAGTTGAAAGTACTGGTTCTTTGTGCAGGGTCTGGAACAAGTGCGCAATTAGCCAATGCAATTAACGAGGGCGCTCAATTAGCAGAAGTTAGAGTGATTGCGAATTCAGGAGCGTACGGAGCTCATTATGATATTATGGGTGTTTATGATTTAATTATTCTGGCCCCACAAGTTCGGAGTTATTATAGAGAGATGAAGGTGGATGCAGAAAGATTAGGTATTCAGATAGTTGCTACCAGAGGAATGGAATATATTCATTTAACAAAGAGTCCAAGTAAAGCCTTACAATTTGTATTGGAGCATTACCAAGCTGTGTAGTAAGTTTTTCCATCTTTTATTTGAGTAAAGATTTTGCTTACAGATAGGCTTGGATTTAAAAACGTTCCCCCTTTTTTAATATAAGAATCCCTCTTTCACAATTGTAAAAAGAGGGATTTTGTATTTTATCTCTTAGACCAAGTTCTCTTCATAAAGAGAAGGAGGATTGGGTAAATCTCCAAGCGCCCTGCAATCATTGCAAAGGATAGGAGAATTTTTGAGATGGGACTAAAGATTGAGAAACTAGAAGTGGTTCCTAGAATAGGCCCGATATTATTGAAACAGCTAAAGACAGCGCTGGTCACGACCAGAAAATCATTGCTATCTAGGCTGACAATAAAGATAAGCGCTAGCAAAATCATAGCATAGATGACAAAGTACTTGAGAATCTTATGCTGGGTATCTTTGTCAATCACCGTTTTATTAACATGGAGGGTCAAAACACGGTGGGGCGATAGGATTGACAAAATTTGGTTTTTGGCAATTTTTGAAAGGATGAGGCCTCGAATAATCTTGAGTCCACCTGCAGTTGATCCAGCAGAGCCACCGATTGCCATGAGGAAAAGGAGGATAAACTGGGAGAAGAGGGGCCAGTTGGTAATATCTCCATATCCAAAACCAGTTGTTGTAATGATGTTGGAAACCTGGAAGAAGGTCATTTCAAAGCTCTTTGAAAACCCTGGGTAGAGGTAGAGGGTGTTGAGGCTAATCAAGCCTGTAGAAACCAGTACAATGACCAAGTAAGCCCGAAGTTCTTCGTCACCAAAGAAGGCCTTGATGCGACGGAGCATGAGGTAGTAGTAGAGGTTGAAATTTACCCCAAAAACCAGAACTCCGATACTGACCAGATAGGTAATCAGTGAGCTGCCATAGTGGGCAATTCCGTCGTTATAGACGGTAAAGCCTCCAGTTCCCGCTGTCCCCATAGCAATGACAAAACTATCGTAGAGAGGCATACCAGCTAGATAATAGATGATGACAAAGAGGGAGAAGAGAGCTAGATAAAGGAGATAGAGAATCTGGGCAGTGTTTTTTAGTTTGGATACAACCTTGCCAAAAACAGGACCTGGAACCTCAGCCTTCATCACCTCTAGGTGGCTATTTTTGGCATTGTCCATAATAGCAAGTGCAAAAACAAGCACTCCCATCCCTCCAATCAAGTGGGTAAAACTTCGCCAGAAGAGGAGGGAACGGCTGAGAACCGAAATGTCGTTCAAAATACTTGCTCCAGTAGTTGTAAACCCAGAACTAATTTCAAAAAAGGCATCAATAACGCTAGGGATTTGCCCAGAAAAGACAAAGGGGAGACCACCAAAGAAAGACCAAAGGATCCAACAGAGGGCAACGATCAAGACTCCCTCCTTGGCATAAATCCGTTGATTTTTTGGCTTCTGTAAACTCCCTGAACCGCCTAACAATACGAGAATCCCTATGGTCGAAAAGAGGGCTGTAAAGACTTGGCTCGATTCACGGTAATAGACAGCGATAGCCACAGGAACCAAGAGGAGAACAGCTTCAATCAAAAGTAACTTTGAAAGGAGGTAACGAATCATACTTTTATTCATTTCTTACCTCGCAATCAAGTCATAAATCTTGGTGATGTTTGGCAACAAGGTTGTTACTAGGAGCTTGTCTCCAACTTCCAACATATCCTCCCCAGTTGGGAAAATAGTCTTGCCCTTTCGAATAATGGCTGCAATAAGAACCCCTTTTTTCAATTTCAGTTGAGAAAGAGGTTTGGCAGTCATTTTATTGGCTTCCTTGATATGGAATTGCAGGGTTTCAATTTGGCCATTGGCTAGATGGTGCATGGCTTGAAGGTCTGAATACTGGGCATTAACTCGACCACGAATAAAGTGCATAATCGTATCTACAGCGATGCTTTTAGGTGTGATGATACTTGAAAAATCAGGCGCATTGATAATCTCGAGGAGACTGGTACGATTGACCTTAGTAATATTTTTCTGTACACCTACCCTGTCAAGGAACATAGATGTAATCAGATTTTCCTCATCGACACCTGTTAGAGTCGCAACGGCATCATAGTGTTGAGCACTTTCTTCCAGCAGGATATCTTTTGCGGTTCCATCTCCTTGAACGATGTAGAGATTTGGGAATTTCTCGCTAAAGAAGCTGGCGATTTCAGGATTGATTTCAATGACTTTTGTATCGATACGACTATCTTTGAGAATACCAAGTAGATAATAGGCAATTCTACCTGCCCCAACGATGAGAAGGCTCTTCACGGCGCGTGATTTAAAATAATTATGGAAGAGTATCATATCGACACGGTTACCAGTGACAAAGATTCTATCTTTATCCTGTACAGTCATGTCACCGCTTGGAATGATAATTTGATGATCCCTCTCTATCGCACAGACAATGACATTACCAAATTTTTTACGAAAATCAGAAATGGGCATTTGGCAAAGACCGCTGGTGGACTTGACGACAAATTCCATGAGGCTAACGCGTCCACCAGCAAAGCGTTCGACAGACAGGGCGTTGGGGAAGTCAATGATATTCGCGATAGCGCGGGCAGCCAAGAGCTCAGGATTAACGATAAGAGAAAAACCGAGAATATTCTTTTCCTTGAAATAAGAGTTAGAATATTCAGGGTTCCGCACCCGAACGATAGTTTCTTTAGCTCCCATTTTCTTGGCTAGAACTGCTGCAATCATGTTGACTTCATCGTGCTCAGTCAGGGCGATAAAGATATCACAATCTTGGACGCTGGCTTGCTCAAGAATGGCAAAATCGGCCCCGTTACCAAGGATACCAATGATATCAAAGCGATTGACAATATGATTGAGAACAGCTTCGTCTTGCTCAATCAGCAAAACATCATGCTTTTCTGCAACCAAGGAGCGACAGAGGGCAAAACCAACTTTTCCCCCTCCGACAAGGATAATTTTCATAATAAAACCTACTTTTTCATGATGTAACTATCATACCCTTTTTCAAGAAAAAATGCACCTACTAGCTAATAACAAGAGCTTTTAGTGAAAATTCGCTATAAGGTAAAACTATACCCTAACCAATTGAAATAGCTATTAGCGACTTTCTCTGAAATATGGTATGATAAAGGATATACAAGGAGATAAAATGAATAATAATTTACTGGTATTACAATCAGACTTTGGTCTGGTTGATGGTGCGGTATCGGCTATGATTGGAGTGGCTTTAGAAGAGTCTCCAACCTTAAAAATCCATCACTTGACGCACGATATCACGCCTTATAATATTTTTGAGGGGAGCTATCGTCTCTTTCAGACGGTGGATTACTGGCCTGAGGGAACGACGTTTGTATCGGTTGTCGATCCAGGTGTCGGTTCGAAACGTAAGAGTGTAGTTGCCAAGACTGCAAAAAATCAATACATTGTCACGCCAGATAATGGGACGCTTTCCTTTATCAAGAAACACGTTGGCATTGTAGCCATTCGTGAGATTTCTGAGGTGGCCAATAGGCGTCAAAACACAGAGCATTCTTATACCTTCCACGGTCGTGATGTCTATGCCTATACTGGTGCTAAACTGGCCAGTGGTCACATTACTTTTGAGGAAGTAGGGCCAGAGCTCAGTGTGGAACAGATTGTAGAGCTTCCAGTCGTAGCGACCATCATAGAAGATCATCTGGTGAAGGGAGCCATTGATATTCTGGATGTGCGTTTCGGTTCGCTTTGGACCTCTATCACACGGGAAGAATTTTACAAGCTGGAACCAGAATTTGGTGATCGTTTTGAAGTGACCATCTATCATGCTGATATGCTGGTCTATCAAAATCAGGTTGTCTATGGCAAATCATTTGCAGATGTGAGAATTGGGCAACCCATCCTTTACATCAACTCTCTCTATCGTTTAGGTTTGGCTATCAACCAAGGTTCCTTTGCCAAGGCCTATAATGTAGGTGTCGGTTCATCTTGGACCATTGAAATAAAGAAAATAGAAGGATAAAATAGGAGAATAGTATGGAAATCAAATTTACAATTAAACAAGTTGTTGCTGTCGGAATTGGCGCTGCCCTCTTTGTCGTCATCGGGATGATCAACATTCCAACCCCTGTTCCAAATACAAGCATCCAGCTTCAGTATGCGGTACAAGCGCTACTTTCTATTATTTTTGGACCGATTATCGGTTTGCTTGTCGGGTTGATTGGTCATGCAATCAAGGACTCTCTTGCTGGTTATGGTCTATGGTGGACTTGGATTATCGCTAGCGGACTTTTTGGTCTAGTTGTGGGACTTTTTAGAAAGTACGTTCGAGTGATCAATGGTGTTTTTGACTGGAAAGATATTCTTATTTTTAACCTCATTCAACTACTTGCAAATGCCCTTGTTTGGGGTGTCTTGGCACCACTTGGAGATGTTGTGATTTATCAAGAAGCGGCAGAAAAAGTATTTGCACAAGGGATTGTTGCGGGAATTGCCAATGGTGTATCTGTAGCTATTGCAGGAACTCTTCTCTTACTTGCCTATGCAGGAACCCAAACTCGTGCAGGAAGTTTGAAAAAGGACTAATACTCAATGAAAATCAAAGAGCAAACTAGGAAGCTAGCCGCAGGTTGCTCAAAACAGTGTTTTGAGATTGTGGATAGAACTGACGAAGTCAGCTCAAAACATGGTTTTGAGGTTGTAGATGAAACTGACGAAGTCAGTAACCATACCTACGGCAAGGCGAAGCTGACGTGGTTTGAAGAGATTTTCGAAGAGTATAAAATGATGGGGAAGGCTGGGCAACTAGTCTTTTTCGATGTTTATAGATTAGTTAGGCAAGTAAGCTAGGATAGGAATCTTTTTGGCGCTAAGATTTTAAGAGAAGAGACTGCAAGAAGGGCTTGATTTATGATAAAATAGAAGTCTAAGAAGCGAATGAAGAGAGTAAGATGAAAGAAGCTATAATTGAGTGGAAGGATTTCTCTTTCCGGTATGAAACACAACAAGAACCGACCTTGCAAGGGATAGACTTGACCATTTACAAGGGAGAGAAAGTCTTAATTGTTGGACCATCTGGGTCAGGTAAATCTACCTTGGGTCAGTGTTTGAATGGGATTATTCCCAATATTTACAAGGGTCAGACATATGGAGAATTTTTGATAAAGGGTCAAGTAGCCTTTGATATGAGCATCTATGATAAGTCTCATCTGGTTAGCACAGTTTTGCAGGATACAGATGGGCAGTTTATTGGCTTGTCTGTGGCAGAAGATTTGGCGTTTGCTCTGGAAAATGATGTGACAGCCCTAGATGAGATGAAAGGTCGTGTTTATAAATGGGCTGAAAAGCTGGACCTTCTTCCTTTACTGGATCAGCGTCCTCAGGATTTGTCAGGTGGACAAAAGCAGCGAGTCAGTCTGGCTGGTGTCTTGATTGATGAAAGTCCGATTCTCTTGTTTGATGAGCCACTCGCCAATCTAGATCCCAAGTCAGGTCAGGATATTATCGAATTGATTGACCAGATTCATAAGGAAGAGGGGACGACGACTCTGATTATCGAGCACCGTTTGGAGGACGTTCTGCATCGCCCTGTGGATCGGATTGTCTTGATAAACGATGGTCGTATCCTTTTTAATGGGAGCCCTGACCAGTTGCTTGCGACTGATTTATTGACTCAAAATGGAATTCGAGAACCCCTTTATCTAACCACTCTCCGTCAATTAGGTGTGGACTTAGTCAAGGAAGAACAATTAGCAGATCTGGATAACTTGTCTATCTCAAAAGGGCAAGTCCAGTTACAGACGGAACTGGTAAAAGAAACCTCAGAATTGCAGTCACTCTTTAGACTAGAGGAAGTATCTTTTTCTTATGATGATAGACCGATTTTAAAATCCCTACATTTAGATATTAAAAAGGGTGAAAAGATTGCTATTGTCGGAAAAAATGGAGCAGGGAAATCAACTCTAGCCAAGGCTATAAGTAGCTTTATTCAGACGGAAGGACGCTATCTTTGGGAAAAACAGGATATAAAAGGCGATTCTGTTGCAGAGCGGGCGGAACGAGTAGGATATGTGCTACAAAATCCTAATCAAATGATTTCAACCAATATGATTTTTGATGAGGTGGCTCTAGGGCTCCGTTTGCGAGGTGTGGATGAGAAGGAAATTGAAACGAGAGTCTATGAAACCTTGAAAATCTGTGGACTTTATGAATTCCGTAATTGGCCTATTTCTGCCCTGTCATTTGGTCAGAAAAAACGTGTCACCATTGCTTCAATTTTGGTCTTAGGAGCTGAAATTATTCTCCTAGATGAACCGACTGCAGGTCAAGATCAGAAGAACTATACTGAGATTATGGAATTTCTCGAAGAGTTACATCAAAAAGGGCATACCATTGTCATGATTACCCATGATATGCAATTGATGCTGGATTATTCAGACCGGGTCCTTGTCATGGTGGATGGAGAATTGATTGCCGATACTGTTCCAGCCAGTCTGTTGAGCGATCCTGAGCTGTTAGTAAAAGCCAATCTAAAAGAAACCTCCATCTTTAACTTGGCTAAGAAACTAGATGTGGATCCACTGGATTTAACGGCATTTTACAAAGAAAGGAGAGAGGGATGCAAGCTAAATTAATCGGTTACCAGCATAGAGATACTGTGATTCATCGCTTGTCAGGAGCTGGGAAACTTCTCTTTTTCATTCTGGTATCATTGGCGGCCATGATTAGCTATGATACCAGAATGCTCTTGCTGATTGCCATCTTTTCAGTCTTTCTCCTCTATTTATCAGAAATTCGCTTTAAAGATGTTTCCTTTGTAGCCGTTTTTGCGACGGTATTTGCCGTTTTAAACGTTTTGATGGTCTATCTCTTTTCTCCCGAGTATGGGGTTGGACTTTATGGAGAGAGAAGTGTGATTTGGCAGGGAATCGGTGTCTACACTCTAACCAGCCAGGAGCTCTTTTATCTGCTAAATTTGGCCATTAAGTATCTTTGCACCATTCCTCTGGCTATTATCTTTTTGATGACAACCCATCCTAGTCAGTTTGCTTCCAGTTTAAATCAAATTGGTGTGCCCTATAAGATTGCTTATTCTGTCAGCCTGACCTTGCGCTATATTCCAGATTTGCAGGAAGAATTCTTTACTATCAAGATGTCTCAGGAGGCGCGTGGGATGGAATTATCCAAGAAAGCTTCTCTTATGCAACGAATCAAAGGCAATCTGCTCATTATTACGCCCTTGATTTTTAGCTCGCTAGAACGCATTGATACCATTGCGACTGCCATGGAGCTTCGCCGCTTTGGGAAAGAGAAAAAACGCACATGGTATAGTTATCAGGCCTTGAAAAAAGGAGACTATATTACCTTGCTCTTGGCAACCTTGTTTTTAGTAGTTAGTTTACTACTTATCTTGCAGAATCAGGGACGATTTTACAACCCTTGGAAATAGCTTGAAAAAATTGAAAAAATCAAGTCATTTCTATTGACAATGATTCTGAAAGTGTTATACTAAGAAAGTAGTTTCGCTGATTTACTTCAAACCTGTTGTGAGGTAAGTTAACGATGCCTTAACCACGCTGTTTGCTGAGCTTGACTCCGGGCAGTGTGGCTATTTTTTTGCAATGGTGAAAGGAAGCAAGTCATGACAAATCACATTGTATTATTTGAACCTCAAATTCCACAAAATACGGGCAATATCGCGCGTACTTGCGCTGCGACCAATTCTCCCCTCCACATCATCAAGCCTATGGGCTTTCCTATTGATGACCGCAAGATGAAGCGGGCTGGATTGGATTACTGGGATAAGCTAGAGATTTATTTTTACGAGAGTTTGGAAGATTTCATATCTCAGATGAAGGGAAAACTCTATCTGATTTCGAAATTCGCGGAAAAAGTCTATTCTGAGGTGGATTTATCGACTGACGAGGACCATTATTTTCTCTTTGGACGTGAAGACAAGGGCTTACCTGAAGATTTTATGCGAGAACATCCTGAGAAGGCTCTCCGTATTCCCATGAATGATGAACATGTCCGCAGTCTCAATGTGTCTAATACCGTCTGCATGATTGTCTATGAGGCTCTTCGCCAGCAGAACTTTGCAGGTCTTGAGCTCGTCCATACCTATGAAGTGGATAAATTGAAATAAAAAATGAAAATGAACAAAATGCTTGCGCTTGCAAGCGTTTTTTGTTATGATAAAAGAGTCTTCAGGGCAGGGTGTGATTCCCGACCGGCGGTGACTTTAACTAGGAAATGATCTTTTCCTTTTATACTTTGTTGACAAGCTTTGCCTAACCAGAAGTTATGCCTACAGCTTGTCGCCTAGTCTAAAAGAAAAATCTCTATTTCCTTCTCTTTAAAGAAGTCCGCGAGCGCAAGCTGATGTGGTGAGATTCCACAACCGACAGTATAGTCTGGATGGGAGAAGACGAAAGAATAGCTTTGTCTGTTTTGATAGATTTATAGCCGGATTGTAACCACTTGCTTTGTTTTTCTTTAATAGAGTAAGAGGGAACTTTTGGGATATAAAAAGTGAGAATAGATAGAGGAATCCTTTCCAACTTCTTCTGATTTTATAGAAAATTGGAGGAACCTGTTATGACAAACACACGTCGACTTTCGACCATTGCAATTTTATCAGCCATCTCATTTGTGCTGATGTACTTTGACTTTCCGCTTTTACCAGCGGCATCTTTCCTCAAGATCGAATTTAGTATCTTGCCAGTCCTTGTGGGTCTGGTGGTCATGGATTTGCCTGCTGCTCTAGGAGTGCTCTTGCTTCGCTCACTATTGAAATTGCTTCTTAACAGCCAAGGAGTGAATACTTACATTGGTTTGCCGATGAATATCGTAGCTTTGGGAGTTTTTGTCATCGTATTTGCTTTGATTTGGAAAAAGGAACGGACAACCCTTCGTTTCCTACTAGGCTCTCTAGCTGGAACTGTTGGTTTAACCTTGGCCATGTTGGTTCTCAACTATGTTTATGCTGTTCCTTTGTACGCTAAGTTTGCTAACTTTGATATTGGAAAAATTTTGGGACTTTCCAACTACCTAATGACCATGGTATTACCTTTTAACTTGATTGAGGGTGTAATCTTTTCCGTTTCATTCTGGTTGTTGTACGTCCTTTTGAAACCAACCTTAAAACACTATGAAAGATAAACAAACATTTTTAATGAAGGGCAGTTTTGCCCTTTTACTTTTCGTTATTCTTGGCTATATGGTCAAATTTTACCCTGAAATGTTGGTCAATTTTGACCAATCGATTCAGACTGCCATTCGAGGAGACTTACCAGATTATTTGACTATTCTTTTTCGATCCCTCACACGTCTGATTGATATCCCAGTGATTATCACTTGGGTTGTCATTACAGCTTTTGTCTTTTATCGTAAGCGATGGAAGATAGAAAGTTTCTTCATGCTGGGAAATCTGGCTTTGGCAGGTCTTTTAATCGTGACCTTTAAAAATATCTACCAGCGCCCACGACCAGCTATCTTACATCTGGTGGAGGAGAAGGGATTTTCCTTCCCAAGTGGGCATTCTCTGGCTGTAACCTTGATGGTAGGTACTTTGATTGTTATTCTTAGTCAGCGGATTAAAGATCCAGTCTGGAGAAAAATCGTACAAATCGTCCTTGGCCTCTACCTAGTCAGTGTGCTGGTATCAAGAGTCTATCTGGGAGTTCATTACCCATCAGACGTCCTTGCCAGTCTCTGTGTGGGCTTGGGAGTCCTGTTTATCGAGTTTCCCTTCTATGACAAGCTCCGCTTCCAATGGCGATTTAAAGGCAAACAGAAGTGAGTATCGAATTCCCTTGAGGAGAAAGAAATGAAAGTCAATATAGCAGATCTTCATCCGACTCAACTATATTTATCAGAAAAGAAGTTGCAAGATATTCAGATGCTTTACCAGTCGGCAGAAACAATCCAAGTCGATCCAATCAGTATTCTTGCCTTTGGAGATTGTTTGCTGATTACAGATGGGCATCACAGGGCTTATCAGGCTTTATTGGCAGGTCGGGATACGATTTCTGCTGAGTGGGATAGAGATGGTGGTGATGAACTATATCATCTCTATGCGCAAGCTTGCGAGGAAAGAAAGATTTACTCTGTTTTTGATTTAGAAGATCGTATCCTAGCTCAAGATGGGTATGAAGCAAAATGGTATAACTGGTGTGATGGTTTTAATCAAGCAGCAACTCTTTTGTTGAAAAGGTAGTGCATTGTGTTTTGTTCCTTATTATAAGGTCAATTATTGTGAGGAAGCTTTTGCTTGGTATCAGGATGTGAACTTGGTTTACCTCGTAGATGGGGTGAAGCTTCCTTACAGTCAAGCGACCTTGGAAGCCATGTATTCCTATTTGGATCGGCATGGTGAGCTTTTTTGGATTGAAGTCAAGGAGAAGGGAGAATGGTTTCCAATTGGGGATATTACACTATCTCAGGATAATCTCCCCATTGTGATTGGGAATTCCGCTTACCAACATCGAGGACTTGGAAAAAAGATTCTAAGTGCTTTGATTGAATTGGCTCGAGTAAAAGGATGGAAAGAATTGAGAGTCAAGGAAATCTACACCTACAATCATGCTTCTAGGAGGTGTTTCAAGTCGCTTGGATTTGTGGAAAATGGAGCAACAGAAAAAGGAAGGAGTTTTATATTGGAATTAGTCTAATCCTGCCACTTTCTCCCCCTTAACCTTTGACTATTCCGCAAAATTATCGTAAAATAAAGAGTAAATGATAAAATGAGGTCAGAGTCTGTTCGCTCTGGCGATAGTAGTATAAATGAGGAGAAACGCTTTGGAATTAGAAGTATTTGCTGGGCAAGAAAAAAGTGAACTATCTATGATTGAGGTAGCGCGTGCTATCTTGGAACTTCGTGGTCGCGATCATGAGATGCATTTTAGCGATCTTGTAAACGAAATTCAAAACTACCTTGGAACATCAAACAGCGATATCCGCGAAGCTTTGCCTTTGTTCTACACAGAGTTGAACTTTGACGGTAGCTTCATCTCACTTGGGGACAACAAATGGGGTCTTCGTTCATGGTATGGTGTGGACGAAATCGACGAAGAAATCATCGCTCTTGAAGAAAATGACGACGATGAAGTAGCACCAAAAGCTAAGAAAAAACGTGTCAATGCCTTTATGGATGGTGATTCAGATGCCATTGACTACAATGCAGATGATCCAGAAGACGAAGATGCATACGAAGCAGATCCAGCTCTTTCATACGATGATGAAAATCCAGATGATGAAAAAAATGAAGTGGAAGCTTATGATGCAGAAATCAACGAAATCGCTCCAGATGACTTGGGAGAAGATGTGGATCTCAACGAAGACGACGACGAGTTTTCAGATGACGACGCTGAAACCAGCGAGGAATAAGAGTTAGCTATTGACAATTATCCTATTTTTAGGTATCATATTGTTTGGGCACCTCTTTTAGAGGTCGGGGCTCCCTAGTTCTTAGGGAGCTATTTTTGTTTTTTCAAGAAGTTATCTTCTTGTATTTTATACTCAATGAAAATCAAAGAGCAAGCTAGGAAACTAGCCGTAGGCTGCTCAAAACACTGTTTTGAGGTTGTAGATAAGACTGACAAAGTCAGGAACACATATCTACGGCAAGGCGACGTTGACGCGGTTTGAAGAGATTTTCGAAGAGTATTAGTTGTGAATCTGGTGCAGTCGTCCCAGATTATTCTTATTAGTAGGGTCTTGTTTTCTATATCCCCTCGTAGTTAACAAGACCTTGAGCATTTTAGAAAGAGGAATCTATGTCTACGAAATATATTTTTGTAACTGGTGGTGTGGTATCGTCCATTGGGAAAGGGATTGTGGCAGCGAGTCTAGGCCGTCTCTTGAAAAATCGTGGTCTCAAAGTAACCATTCAAAAGTTTGACCCTTATATCAATATTGATCCGGGAACCATGAGTCCTTACCAGCACGGGGAAGTTTTTGTGACAGATGACGGAGCTGAGACAGATTTGGACTTGGGTCACTATGAACGTTTCATCGATATCAATCTCAACAAATATTCCAACGTGACAACTGGGAAAATTTACAGTGAAGTTCTTCGTAAAGAACGCCGTGGAGAATACCTTGGGGCAACTGTTCAAGTCATTCCTCATATCACAGATGCTTTGAAAGAAAAAATCAAGCGTGCCGCTCTAACGACCGACTCTGATGTCATTATCACAGAGGTTGGTGGAACAGTAGGAGATATCGAGTCCTTGCCATTCCTAGAGGCTCTTCGTCAGATGAAGGCAGATGTGGGTGCGGATAATGTCATGTATATCCATACAACCTTGCTTCCTTACCTCAAGGCTGCTGGTGAAATGAAAACCAAACCAACCCAACACTCTGTCAAAGAATTGCGTGGCTTGGGAATCCAACCAAATATGTTGGTTATTCGTACAGAAGAGCCAGCTGGTCAAGGAATTAAAAATAAACTGGCCCAGTTCTGTGATGTGGCACCAGAAGCCGTTATCGAATCGTTGGATGTTGAACACCTTTACCAAATTCCACTGAACTTGCAGGCACAAGGGATGGACCAAATTGTTTGTGATCATTTGAAATTAGACGCACCAGCAGCGGATATGACAGAATGGTCAGCCATGGTGGACAAGGTCATGAACCTCAAGAAACAAGTTAAGATTTCCCTTGTTGGTAAGTATGTGGAGTTGCAAGATGCCTATATCTCAGTGGTCGAAGCCTTGAAACACTCTGGCTATGTCAATGATGTAGAAGTTAAAATCAATTGGGTCAATGCCAATGATGTGACAGCAGAGAATGTAGCAGAACTCTTGTCTGATGCGGACGGGATCATCGTACCAGGTGGTTTTGGTCAACGTGGTACAGAAGGGAAAATCCAAGCCATCCGCTATGCGCGTGAAAATGATGTTCCAATGTTGGGAGTCTGCTTGGGAATGCAGTTGACATGTATCGAGTTTGCTCGTCACGTTTTAGGTCTTGAAGGTGCCAATTCTGCAGAGCTTGCACCAGAAACAAAATACCCTATCATTGATATCATGCGTGATCAGATTGATATTGAGGATATGGGTGGAACCCTTCGTTTGGGACTTTATCCGTCTAAGTTGAAACGTGGCTCTAAGGCTGCTGCTGCTTATCACAATCAAGAAGTGGTGCAACGCCGTCACCGTCACCGTTATGAGTTTAATAATGCCTTCCGTGAGCAGTTTGAGGCAGCAGGTTTTGTCTTTTCAGGAGTTTCTCCAGACAATCGTTTGGTAGAAATCGTGGAAATTCCTGAAAATAAATTCTTTGTAGCTTGTCAGTATCACCCTGAACTGTCAAGCCGTCCAAACCGACCAGAAGAACTCTACACTGCCTTTGTTACTGCAGCGGTTGAGAACAGCAATTAGCAAAATCAGAACCTTTGAGAAAAATCTCAGAGGTTTTTTGCATACGATGATATTGCAGTATATCTGAGGTAGGAGTCCTCTGTATGTACCTGCTACCGTTGAAATCAATAGCGACTCCCTCTTGCCCTGTGCTAGTGAATGGATTTATCAGTATATTGAAATGAAATAAAATTTGAACAAATTAATTCGGAAAGCCAAATCAATTTCTAGCAAAGTTTTAGGAACTGGATTGTATAGTGAATTGAAATAAGATGTGAACATCTCTATCAGAAAAGTCAAATTAATTTATAGAAATATTTTAGCAGTCAAGATGTACTGTTATAGATTCAATACATTATACTTTTTTAATTTAATCCACTATAGTAAAATGAAATAAGAACAGGACAAATCGATCAGGACAGTCAAATCGATTTCTAACAATGTTTTAGAAATAGAGGTGTACTATTCTAGTTTCAATATACTATATATCTGCAGAATACTCTTTCAGTTTCATTCAGCCTAGTCTTGCTTAGGAAAAAGTAAAAAGCCATCCAATTATGATGGATAGCTTCTTGGTTCTTAGATTTGTTCTGCAAAAACCTTTTCAGCAAGGTTCATAGCGTGGTCTGATACACGAGTGTAGTGTGAGATGATGTCGATAAAGTTGACCCCAGCTTGTGTTGAACATTCGCCTTTGTTGAGGCGTTTGATGTGGGTTTTTCTGAGAACACGTTCTATCTTATTGATTGCTTCATGACGTTCTACAAGACTGCGTGCTTTTTCAATATCATTGTTTTCCACACTATCCAGAGCATCTTTGATAAAGTCACTAGTTTGGCGGTAAACTTCCTCTAATTCTTTCAAGGCGGCATCAGAAAATTCAACATTTTTCCGTTGAAGATAGTCAGTCAGATTGAGTAGAGCCTCCGTGTGGTCTCCAATCCGTTCCAAATCACGGGAGGAATCAAGGATATTGGTAAGCACTTCACTTTCTTTTTGGCTGAGAGCTTCGCTTGAAAGGGCAATGAGATAACGTGTTAATTGCTCATCGATGGTGTTAATTGCTTCTTCGGTTTTATGCCCTTTTTCAGCAACTTTTTCATCCAAGTCAATGATGTACTTATAGGAAAGGTCAAAGGCTTTAGCAGCGTAGTTTCCTAAGTGCAAGAGCTCTTTCTTAGCATTTCCTAGAGCGATAGATGGGGCCTGTTTGATGAAATGTTCATCAAGATATAAGGGTTCGTATTTGACAACCTCGTCCTCTCCAGGAATAATCTTGGTTACAAAGTAAGCCAGAGCTCCGATAAATGGAAATTGGACAATGGTGTTGGTAATATTAAAGGTTCCGTGAGCAAAGGCGATGGTCATTTCCGGTGCTAGATTTAGCGTAGCTTCAAACCAATGAATCAGGACAGTAAAAGGAACTAGAAAAATAACGCAGACAACTGTTCCGATAACGTTGAAGGCAACATGAGCTCCTGCTACCCGTTTAGCTGCAATATTAGCCCCTAAAGAGGCAATGATGGCTGTAATGGTTGTCCCGATATTGTCACCAAATAGAACTGGCAAAGCTCCCTGTAGGTCAATTAGATTGCCGGCGTAGAGGTTTTGTAAAATCCCAATGGTAGCCGAAGAAGCTTGAATTAGCAAGGTCAAGCCAGTACCGACAAAGACACCCAAAACAGGATTCTTACTTAGCTCAATCATATAGTCCTTAAAGACCTGTAAATCCTTGAGTGGAGCCATTGCGCCGCTCATGAGATTGAGGGCAAAAAAGATACCACCGACACCAAAGAGGATGCGTCCGATATTATTGACTGTCCGATTTTTTGTAAAAAAGAGACAGACGGCACCGATAAAGAGCATAGGTAGGGCATAGTTACCTAATTTAAAACCGATGAGAAAGGATGTGACAGTTGTCCCAATATTAGCACCCATGACAATCCCGATAGCCTGACGTAAGGTTAAGAGACCGGCACTGACCAGGCCGACTGTAATAACTGTTACACCAGAACTAGACTGAATTAGAGCAGTCATCCCAATACCAACCAGAACTCCAAAGAAAGGATTACTAGTATATTTGTCAATGTAAAAACGAAGGCGATCTCCAGCAGCTTGTTGCAAACCGTCTCCCATGGTCTTGATACTATATAAGAATAGCCCCAGACCACCTAAAAAGTGAAATAAAATTTCCTGCCAATTAATGGACATTTCTTTTTCCTCCGAAAAATAATCGCGGAATATCTCCTATTTTATTTTAAAGGATAAAAGTAAATCTAACAAGTGTTAATGTCAAGTTTGTAAAAGAAAATTATAATTGATAAGTGTATTATTTTTAAGAGTTTTTAACCTTATTTTAGATTTGTGAAAACAGCTATTGTTTTTTGTCTAAAAATGTTTTAGGATAAAAATGTGATTATCATGGTTCTAGAGTTTGATAAAAAACTACAGAATATAAAGCGCTTTCTTGAAAACAACAAAATCAATCTTTTAGGAGGAGAAAATGAAGAATCCATTTTTTGAAAGACGTTGTCGTTACAGTATTCGTAAGTTATCAGTAGGAGCCTGCTCGCTGATGATTGGTGCTGTTTTATTTGTTGGTCCAGCCTTGGCTGAAGAAACTGCAGTTCCTGAAAATAGCGGAGCTAATACAGAGCTTGTTTCAGGAGAGAGTGAGCATTCGACCAATGAAGCTGATAAGCAGAATGAAGGGGAACATACTAGAGAAAACAAGCTAGAAAAGGCAGAAGGAGTAGCGACAGCATCTGAAACTGCAGAAGCAGCTAGCGCAGCTAAACCAGAGGAAAAAGCAGGTGAGGTGGTTGCAGAAACACCATCTGCAGAAGCAAAACCTAAGTCTGACAAGGAAACAGAAGCAAAGCCCGAAGCAACTAACCAAGGGGATGAGTCTAAACCAGCAGCAGAAGCTAATAAGACTGAAAAAGAAGTCCAGCCAGATGTCCCTAAAAATACAGAAAAAACATTAAAACCAAAGGAAATCAAATTTAATTCTTGGGAAGAATTGTTAAAATGGGAACCAGGTGCTCGTGAAGATGATGCTATTAACCGCGGATCTGTTGTCCTCGCTTCACGTCGGACAGGTCATTTAGTCAATGAAAAAGCTAGCAAGGAAGCAAAAGTTCAAGCCTTATCAAACACCAATTCTAAAGCAAAAGACCATGCTTCTGTTGGTGGAGAAGAGTTCAAGGCCTATGCTTTTGACTATTGGCAATATCTAGATTCAATGGTCTTCTGGGAAGGTCTCGTACCAACTCCTGACGTTATTGATGCAGGTCACCGTAACGGGGTTCCTGTATACGGTACACTCTTCTTCAACTGGTCTAATAGTATTGCAGATCAAGAAAGATTTGCTGAAGCTTTGAAGCAAGACGCAGATGGTAGCTTCCCAATTGCCCGTAAATTGGTAGACATGGCCAAGTATTATGGCTATGATGGCTATTTCATCAACCAAGAAACAACTGGAGATTTGGTTAAACCTCTTGGAGAAAAGATGCGCCAGTTTATGCTCTATAGCAAGGAATATGCTGCTAAGGTAAACCATCCAATCAAGTATTCTTGGTATGATGCCATGACCTATAACTATGGACGTTACCATCAAGATGGTTTGGGAGAATACAACTACCAATTCATGCAACCAGAAGGAGATAAGGTTCCGGCAGATAACTTCTTTGCTAACTTTAACTGGGATAAGGCTAAAAATGATTACACTATTGCAACTGCCAACTGGATTGGTCGTAATCCTTATGATGTATTTGCAGGTTTGGAATTGCAACAGGGTGGTTCCTACAAGACAAAGGTTAAGTGGAATGACATTTTAGACGAAAATGGGAAATTGCGCCTTTCTCTTGGTTTATTTGCCCCAGATACCATTACAAGTTTAGGAAAAACTGGTGAAGATTATCATAAAAATGAAGATATCTTCTTTACAGGTTATCAAGGAGACCCCACTGGCCAAAAACCAGGTGACAAAGATTGGTATGGTATTGCTAACCTAGTTGCGGACCGTACGCCAGCGGTAGGTAATACTTTTACTACTTCTTTTAATACAGGTCATGGTAAAAAATGGTTCGTAGATGGTAAGGTTTCTAAGGATTCTGAGTGGAATTATCGTTCAGTATCAGGTGTTCTTCCAACATGGCGCTGGTGGCAGACTTCAACAGGGGAAAAACTTCGTGCAGAATATGATTTTACAGATGCCTATAATGGCGGAAATTCCCTTAAATTCTCTGGTGATGTAGCCGGTAAGACAGATCAGGATGTGAGACTTTATTCTACTAAGTTAGAAGTAACTGAGAAGACCAAACTTCGTGTTGCCCACAAGGGAGGAAAAGGTTCTAAAGTTTATATGGCATTCTCTACAACTCCAGACTACAAATTCGATGATGCAGATGCATGGAAAGAGCTAACCCTTTCTGACAACTGGACAAATGAAGAATTTGATCTCAGCTCACTAGCAGGTAAAACCATCTATGCAGTCAAACTATTTTTTGAGCATGAAGGTGCTGTAAAAGATTATCAGTTCAACCTCGGACAATTAACTATCTCGGACAATCACCAAGAGCCACAATCGCCGACAAGCTTTTCTGTAGTGAAACAATCTCTTAAAAATGCCCAAGAAGCGGAAGCAGTTGTGCAATTTAAAGGCAACAAGGATGCAGATTTCTATGAAGTTTATGAAAAAGATGGAGACAGCTGGAAATTACTAACTGGCTCATCTTCTACAACTATTTATCTACCAAAAGTTAGCCGCTCAGCAAGTGCTCAGGGTACAACTCAAGAACTGAAGGTTGTAGCAGTCGGTAAAAATGGAGTTCGTTCAGAAGCTGCAACCACAACCTTTGATTGGGGTATGACTGTAAAAGATACCAGCCTACCAAAACCACTAGCTGAAAATATCGTTCCAGGTGCAACAGTTATTGATAGTACTTTCCCTAAGACTGAAGGTGGAGAAGGTATTGAAGGTATGTTGAACGGTACCATTACTAGCTTGTCAGATAAATGGTCTTCAGCTCAGTTGAGTGGTAGTGTGGATATTCGTTTGACCAAGCCACGTACCGTTGTTAGATGGGTCATGGATCATGCAGGGGCTGGTGGTGAGTCTGTTAACGATGGCTTGATGAACACCAAAGACTTTGACCTTTATTATAAAGATGCAGATGGTGAGTGGAAGCTAGCTAAGGAAGTCCGTGGCAACAAAGCACACGTGACAGATATCACTCTTGATAAACCAATCACTGCTCAAGACTGGCGCTTGAATGTTGTCACTTCTGACAATGGAACTCCATGGAAGGCTATTCGTATCTATAACTGGAAAATGTATGAAAAGCTTGATACTGAGAGTGTCAATATTCCGATGGCCAAGGCTGCAGCCCGTTCTCTAGGCAATAACAAGGTACAAGTTGGCTTTGCAGATGTACAGGCTGGAGCAACTATTACCGTTTATGATAATCCAAATTCTCAAACTCCGCTCGCAACCTTGAAGAGCGAAGTTGGAGGAGACCTAGCAAGTGCACCATTGGATTTGACAAATCAATCTGGTCTTCTTTATTATCGTACCCAGTTGCCAGGCAAGGAAATTAGTAATGTCCTAGCAGTTTCCGTTCCAAAAGATGACAGAAGAATCAAGTCAGTCAGCCTAGAAACAGGACCTAAGAAAACAAGCTACGCCGAAGGGGAGGATTTGGACCTTAGAGGTGGTGTTCTTCGAGTTCAGTATGAAGGAGGAACTGAGGACGAACTCATTCGCCTAACTCACGCAGGTGTATCAGTATCAGGTTTTGATACGCATCATAAGGGAGAACAGAATCTTACTCTCCAATATTTGGGACAACCAGTAAATGCTAATTTGTCAGTGACTGTCACTGGCCAAGACGAAGCAAGTCCGAAAACTATTTTGGGAATTGAAGTAAGTCAGAAACCGAAAAAAGATTACCTAGTTGGTGATAGCTTAGACTTGTCTGAAGGACGCTTTGCAGTGGCTTATAGCAATGACACCATGGAAGAACATTCCTTTACTGATGAGGGAGTTGAAATTTCTGGTTACGATGCTCAAAAGACTGGTCGTCAAACCTTGACGCTTCGTTACCAAGGTCATGAAGTCAACTTTGATGTTTTGGTATCTCCAAAAGCAGCATTGAACGATGAGTACCTCAAACAAAAATTAGCAGAAGTTGAAGCTGCTAAGAACAAGGTGGTCTATAACTTTGCTTCACCAGAAGTAAAAGAAGCTTTCTTGAAAGCAATTGAAGCGGCCGAACAAGTGTTGAAAGACCATGAAATTAGCACCCAAGATCAAGTCAATGACCGACTTAATAAATTGACAGAAGCTCATAAAGCTCTGAATGGTCAAGAGAAATTTAAGGAAGAAAAGACAGAGCTTGATCGTTTAACAGGTGAGGTTCAAGAACTCTTGGATGCCAAACCAAACCATCCTTCAGGTTCTGCCCTAGCTCCGCTTCTTGAGAAAAACAAGGTCTTGGTTGAAAAAGTAGATTTGAGTCCAGAAGAGCTTGCAACAGCGAAACAGAGTCTAAAAGATCTGGTTGCTTTATTGAAAGAAGACAAGCCAGCAGTCTTTTCTGATAGTAAAACAGGTGTTGAAGTACACTTCTCAAATAAAGAGAAGACTGTCATCAAGGGTTTGAAAGTAGAGCGTGTTCAAGCAAGTGCTGAAGAGAAGAAATACTTTGCTGGAGAAGATGCTCATGTCTTTGAAATAGAAGGTTTGGATGAAAAAGGTCAAGATGTTGATCTCTCTTACGCTTCTATTGTGAAAATCCCAATTGAAAAAGATAAGAAAGTTAAGAAAGTATTTTTCTTACCTGAAGGCAAAGAGGCAGTAGAATTGGCTTTTGAACAAACGGATAGTCATGTTATCTTTACAGCACCACACTTTACTCATTATGCCTTTGTTTATGAATCTGCTGAAAAACCACAACCTGCTAAACCAGCACCACAAAACAAAGTCCTTCCAAAACCTACTTATCAACCGGCTTCTGATCAACAAAAGGCTCCTAAATTGGAAGTTCAAGAGGAAAAGGTTGCCTTTCATCGTCAAGAGCATGAAAATGCTGAGATGCTAGTTGGGGAACAACGAGTCATCATACAGGGACGAGATGGACTGTTAAGACATGTCTTTGAAGTTGATGAAAACGGTCAGCGTCGTCTTCGTTCAACAGAAGTCATCCAAGAAGCGATTCCAGAAATTGTTGAAATTGGAACAAAAGTAAAAACAGTACCAGCAGTAGTAGCTACACAGGAAAAACCAGCTCAAAATACAGCAGTTAAATCAGAAGAAGCAAGCAAACAATTGCCAAATACAGGAACAGCTGATGCTAATGAAGCCCTAATAGCAGGCTTAGCCAGCCTTGGTCTTGCTAGTTTAGCCTTGACCTTGAGACGGAAAAGAGAAGATAAAGATTAAATATCGAAAAATCTTGTGAAATCTTTCCTTATATTTCCAAAGTGTGATATAATAGTTTCGAATAAAATAAATAAAGGAGTTTTTGTAACATGGCAAAACTTACTGTTAAAGACGTTGACTTGAAAGGTAAAAAAGTCCTCGTTCGTGTTGACTTCAACGTACCATTGAAAGATGGCGTAATCACTAACGATAACCGTATCACAGCAGCTCTTCCAACTATTAAGTACATCATCGAACAAGGTGGACGTGCAATTCTTTTCTCTCACCTTGGACGTGTGAAAGAAGAAGCTGATAAAGCTGGTAAATCACTTGCTCTTGTAGCAGCTGACTTGGCAGCAAAACTTGGTCAAGATGTTGTTTTCCCAGGTGTCACTCGTGGTGCTGAATTGGAAGCGGCAATCAACGCTCTTGAAGATGGACAAGTTCTCTTGGTTGAAAACACTCGTTACGAAGATGTTGACGGCAAGAAAGAATCTAAAAACGATCCTGAACTTGGTAAATACTGGGCATCACTTGGAGATGGTATCTTCGTAAACGATGCATTCGGTACAGCTCACCGTGCACACGCATCTAACGTTGGTATCTCAGCAAACGTTGAAAAAGCAGTTGCTGGTTTCCTTCTTGAAAACGAAATTGCCTACATCCAAGAAGCAGTTGAAACTCCAGAACGTCCATTCGTGGCTATCCTTGGTGGTTCAAAAGTTTCAGACAAGATCGGTGTTATCGAAAACTTGCTTGAAAAAGCTGATAAAGTCCTTATCGGTGGTGGGATGACTTACACATTCTACAAAGCACAAGGTATCGAAATCGGTAACTCACTTGTAGAAGAAGACAAATTGGATGTTGCGAAAGCTCTTCTTGAAAAAGCAAATGGTAAATTGATCTTGCCAGTTGACTCAAAAGAAGCTAACGCATTTGCTGGTTACACTGAAGTGCGTGACACTGAAGGTGAAGCAGTTTCTGAAGGCTTCCTTGGTCTTGACATCGGTCCAAAATCTATCGCCAAATTTGACGAAGCTTTGACTGGTGCCAAAACAGTTGTATGGAACGGACCTATGGGTGTATTTGAAAACCCAGATTTCCAAGCTGGTACAATCGGTGTGATGGACGCTATCGTGAAACAACCAGGAGTTAAATCAATCATCGGTGGTGGTGACTCAGCTGCCGCAGCGATTAACCTTGGCCGTGCAGACAAGTTCTCATGGATTAGTACGGGTGGTGGAGCATCAATGGAACTTCTTGAAGGTAAGGTTCTTCCAGGACTTGCAGCCTTGACAGAAAAATAAGATTTTATAAATAAATCAAAGAAGAGAGGGATGAAAGTTCCTCTTTTCTTTTGCTTAAAATAAAAACGCTTCCTCTCAACTATTACTCATAAAAATCACCGATTTATGATAAAATGGAAATAGAAAGTTGAGATTATGAGTTATTTTAAAAAATATAAATTCGATAAATCCCAGTTCAAACTTGGTATGCGAACCTTTAAAACAGGTATTGCTGTTTTTCTAGTTCTCTTGATTTTTGGCTTTTTTGGCTGGAAAGGTCTTCAAATTGGTGCTTTGACAGCCGTTTTTAGCCTGAGGGAGAGTTTTGATGAGAGTGTTCATTTTGGGACTTCGCGTATTCTAGGAAATAGTATCGGTGGACTCTATGCCTTGGTCTTCTTCTTATTAAATACCTTTTTCCATGAAGCCTTTTGGGTGACCTTGGTAGTTGTTCCAATCTGCACCATGTTAACCATTATGACAAATGTAGCCATGAATAACAAAGCAGGGGTTATTGGTGGTGTAGCAGCTATGTTAATCATTACCCTATCAATTCCAAGTGGTGAGACAATTTCGTACGTGTTTGTGCGTGTATCAGAAACGTTTATGGGAGTTTTTGTCGCAATTATCGTAAATTACGATATTGATCGTATTCGTCTCTTTTTAGAGAAAAAAGAAAAATAATGTTACATTTTATAACATTATCAATTGACGTTTGTCTTTTTTTAGACTATAATAGACAGAAAGAAGGAAATTGTAAATGAAGGAAAAAGAATTTCGCCGAAATATGGCTGTTTTTCCTATCGGCAGTGTTATGAAGTTGACCGATCTATCGGCGCGTCAGATTCGTTATTATGAAGATCAAGAGTTGATCAAGCCCGATCGAAACGAAGGAAATCGTCGCATGTATTCCTTGAATGACATGGATCGTCTGCTTGAAATCAAAGATTATATCTCTGAAGGTTATAATATCGCTGCCATTAAGAAAAAATATGCTGAACGTGAAGCGAAATCCAAGAAAGCGGTTAGTCAGACTGAAGTACGTCGTGCACTTCACAATGAACTCCTCCAACAGGGGCGTTTTGCTTCAGTACAGTCACCTTTTGGTCGCGGTTAGGCAACCGCAAGTAGTCATAGATTAAGGAGAAAACTTATGCCAATCACAGCTGCAGATATTCGTCGTGAAGTCAAGGAAAAAAATGTTACCTTTATTCGTCTTATGTTCTCAGATATTTTGGGAACCATGAAAAACGTCGAAATTCCTGCTACAGATGAACAGTTAGATAAGGTCTTGTCGAACAAGGTTATGTTTGATGGATCTTCTATTGAAGGTTTTGTACGTATCAATGAGTCGGATATGTACTTGTACCCGGACTTGGATACATGGACAGTCTTCCCTTGGGGAGATGAAAATGGAAGTGTTGCAGGTCTGATCTGTGATGTCTATACAACAGAAGGTGAACCATTTGCGGGTGACCCTCGTGGTAATTTGAAACGAGCTCTTCGTCACATGGAAGAAGTTGGATTCAAATCCTTCAACCTTGGTCCAGAGCCAGAATTCTTCCTATTTAAGTTGGATGAAAATGGGGACCCAACACTTGAAGTGAATGACAAGGGTGGCTACTTTGATTTGGCACCTACTGACCTTGCGGACAACACACGTCGTGAGATTGTGAATGTCTTGACCAAAATGGGATTTGAAGTAGAAGCGAGTCACCACGAGGTTGCGGTTGGACAGCATGAGATTGACTTTAAGTACGATGAAGTTCTCCGTGCTTGTGATAAGATTCAAATCTTTAAACTTGTTGTTAAAACCATTGCTCGCAAACACGGACTTTACGCAACATTTATGGCGAAGCCAAAATTTGGTATTGCTGGCTCAGGTATGCACTGTAATATGTCCTTGTTTGATGCAGAAGGAAATAACGCCTTCTTTGATCCAAATGATCCAAAAGGAATGCAGTTGTCAGAAACAGCTTACCATTTCCTAGGCGGTTTGATCAAGCATGCTTACAACTATACTGCCATCATGAACCCAACAGTTAACTCATACAAACGTTTGGTTCCAGGTTATGAAGCGCCTGTTTACATTGCTTGGGCTGGTCGTAACCGTTCGCCACTTGTGCGCGTACCTGCTTCACGTGGTATGGGAACTCGTCTTGAGTTGCGTTCAGTGGATCCAATGGCGAACCCTTACATTGCTATGGCTGTTCTTTTGGAAGTTGGTTTGTATGGTATTGAAAATAAAATCGAAGCACCAGCTCCTATCGAAGAAAATATCTACATCATGACAGCAGAAGAGCGCAAGGAAGCTGGTATTACAGACCTTCCATCAACTCTTCATAATGCTTTGAAAGCTTTGACAGAAGATGAAGTGGTTAAAGCTGCTCTCGGAGATCACATCTACACTAGCTTCCTTGAAGCCAAACGAATCGAATGGGCAAGTTATGCAACCTTCGTTTCACAATGGGAAATTGATAATTATTTAGACCTTTACTAATATAGAAGAAAGATTGCCTGTGGGTAAACAGTCACACAGCAGTCTAAGCCATCAAATACCTATAACCCTTAAAATAGCGATTTCGGTCGCTATTTATTTTTCGAAAAATCCTCTTGACTCTTTTGCGAATTAGATTTATCATCAGACGTGTAGAAGAAAATCAAGGAGTCACTATGGAAAAATTCAATTTCAAAAACAATATCGGGCAAGAAAACAAGTTACTTCAAATCGAAATCTACAAGTTTACTAACCCCAAATCATTCATACCTCTCTCAACTAGATGTAACTTACAAAACCCCTGACCTCATGAGCCACTTTCTTCCTCCTCATGAGGTCAGTTTTACTTTCTGCTGTTCCAGTATCGTTTTTCCTCGCTAGATTTCCTCAAAAGGGCAGACTCCTCCCTTGGTGCGTCACACGATTTTTTCATCTCGACTGTTCTTTAATGCATCATTAACGACGCTTTTCTTCTAGGTGGTTCATAAGGAACAGGAAGATTCAGGTTGACTTTTCTAATCCTAGGATAAAGTGCTGAAAACAATTCGGAATAGGCATAGAGACTAGACAATTTGAGGAGCTGCTTGCGTCCTGTTCGAACACATTTTCCCACCACGTGAAGAAAAAGATGGCGGAAGCGTTTGATTGTTAAAGTTTGGAAGTCACCTCCAGCTAGATGTTTGAGAAAAAGATAGAGATTGTAGGCGATACAGCTCATCATCATACGAACTTCGTTTTTGATTAAGCTTGAACTATCCGTTTTATCGCCAAAAAATCCCTCCTTCATCTCCTTGATGAAATTCTCGGCTTGACCACGTCCACGATAAAGCTGAAACTGGTCTTGGCTTGTTCCACTCGTCATATTTGTAACGAGAGAAATAACATCGTAGAACAAGTTTCCTTCTTTTCGTTCAGAGAACTGGCAGACACGACGCTTGTGCGACCAAGATCCTGCTTGATAGAGAGTTTCTGAGTAGGCGGAGTGGGGCAAGATGGTTAAGTCCTCATCCTGTGGGCAAGGGAGGGAAAGGTCTCCAAGACGGCTCAGAACAGTATTTTTCTTGAGTTTTATGAGGTAGTATTGCCCTGTTTTTTCAATTAAATCGTATAATTTTGGGGTCGCAAAGCCACTATCCATTCGAAAGAGAAGTTGATTAAACCGTTCTAAAACAGGTGTGATAAAGCTGTCTGCCTCTTCAGAACAATAACGATTACCAGGACGAAGCTGGGCATTGAAACAATAACCTGTCTTCCCCTCGAAAGCATAAAGAGGATGATAGCCATGAGCACGATAGTGGGCGTTATAAGCAACACCTTCTTGCTTGCCATAAGTTGTGAAATGGGTAGAATCGATATCTACAATGAGTTGGTTTAGCTGGTGAAACTGTAAAAAGAATTCGACCAATTCAAGGTTGAGGCATCGCAAACTACGGACTGTTTCCTCGTCAGTTCTGGAAAGAAAACGGGATAAGGTTGGCTGTGAAGCAAGCTGCCCTCCTTCCAACAATTTTGGAAAGTAGGCATCAGCTGACAATTCTTTACAAGCATAGTCCGTTCCATAGCCTGTTAACAGTTGAAAGAGGAACTGAACAAGGATATCTGAATCCGAATAACGACAGTAGCGGCGTTGGTCATTCGTTACTAAATACTTAGAAATCCGCTCTTTTAGTTTCAACTGGGAAAAAAGTTCCTGAAAAAAGATAAGACCACCATACTGGGTTAAATGACCTCCATCGAAAGATAGTTGGTAAAAAGACTTGTTTTGGAAGTGATGATTTGGTAAACTGTTCATGTGAGTTTCCTTTCTTTTTGTGTTTTTTTCTACACTTATACCATAAAGGGGAAACTCTTTTTTGTCTAGTAAAAAACACCCATTGGGTGAAAAAAGAAACCATCCAGGATCTAAGCTAAGGCAAGGATTCTGGATGATTTTTAGATTAGGGGTGAATAATTGGGGCTAACTTTTGCAAGCTTCAAAATTACACATCTGTAAATATTTTTTCGAAAGATATATTTGAAGCCATAGTAAATTGAGACTAGAATAGTACACTACATCTGCTAAAAATTTCTAGAAATTAATTTAACTTTCCTAATCGATTTGTTTACATCTTATTTCAATCTACTATATTATCTCAATAAATGATGATGGCGACTGTTTTGTTTGTGCTTGTCGATTTTTGAATCCTGATCGAGCGGAAGAATATTTCTGCCGAGGTTGTCAAGGGGAAAATCCTGAAGATATTGAATTTTATGATGAACAATTACAGGCAGAAAAGGTGGAGGCTTTGAATATTCGATTGGAAGTAAAAAATTGAATTATCTACAATCTCATCAACAATAAACCTATTTCAACCCCATTATCTATAGGCGTATTTTTACGCCTTTTTATATACTTGAAGCACATAAGAAACATTATGGGAAGTTTGCTGATGGAAGTACTCAAGAAATTGATGTTCCTTATGATATTCCTGATACTTGGGAGTGGGTGAGGTTTTCTACATTGGTTGAAATTGTCAGAGGTGGCTCTCCACGACCAATCAAAGATTATCTTACTTCTGAAGTAGATGGAATAAATTGGATAAAAATAGGTGATACTGAAAAGGGTGAAAAGTATATAAATAATGTTAAAGAAAAAATCAAAAAATCAGGGCTTAACAAAACTAGATTTGTAAAAAAAGGTACATTTTTGTTAACTAATTCTATGAGTTTTGGTAGACCTTATATTTTGAATGTTGATGGTGCAATACACGATGGATGGTTGGCTATTTCGAACTATGAAAACTCATTAAATAAAGATTACCTATTCTATATTCTTTCATCAAATGTAGTTTATTCTCAATTTCTATCTCTAATTAGTGGAGCTGTTGTGAAAAACTTGAATAGTGATAAAGTTGCTTCTATTCTTATCCCTCTCCCCCCACTATCCGAACAACAACGCATAATAGAAGCAATCGAATCAGCTTTAGAAAAAGTAGATGAATATGCTGAAAGTTATAATAGACTAGAACAGCTAGATAAAGAATTTCCAGATAAACTAAAAAAATCTATTCTTCAATATGCTATGCAAGGAAAATTAGTTGAACAAGACCCAAATGATGAATCAGTCGAAGTTTTACTTGAAAAAATACGAGCAGAAAAACAAAAACTCTTTGAAGAAGGCAAGATTAAAAAGAAAGATTTGGACATTTCTATTGTTTCCCAAGGAGATGATAACTCTTATTATGGGAACAAAGACGAAACAACCTCTTATCCTATATATGAAATCCCAGAAGCATGGAGATATATTAAATTTGCTAGCCTAGTTAACTTCAGAATAGGAAAAACTCCTCCACGCAGTGAAGCTACTTTTTGGGGAACTGAAATACCTTGGGTATCTATATCAGATATGCCTATATCTGGTTATGTAACTAATACGAGAGAATCTATTTCTAAATTAGCATTAAAATCAAAGAAAATAGACATTTCACCTAAAGGAACTTTATTAATGAGTTTTAAATTATCTATTGGAAAAGTTGCCATATTGGATATTCCTGCCACTCATAATGAAGCCATTATATCGATATTCCCCTATGCTAATAAAGAAAATATTATCAGAGATTACTTAATGATATTTTTGCCACTTATCTCTACTTTAGGTGATTCAAAAGATGCTATCAAAGGGAAAACATTAAATAGTACCAGTATCTCCGAATTATTAATCCCTATTTCTAATCATGAAGAGATGAAAAGAATCATTTCCAAAGTTGATTTACTTTTTCAAAAAGTTTCTCAACTTTTTGAGTAATAAGTTCCTGTTCCTCAAAAGGAGCTAACGGAATTAATAGCTCGCTCAGTGTAGTTTTAGGAATATTATATAAAGCTTGACCTGATAGTTTAGTTATTGCTTTCAATTGTTTATAAAATAACGGAGAAGACAAGTTAAATAATAGAAATTTTGAAATAATCTCTGAACTTTCGAATGGTGTTAATTGGAAAATAAATCCACCAGCCACAACACCATCATAGTCTTTATCGATTCTTGCAAACTTTCCAATATGTTCTAAAGAGGTTGATACAGGTGTTATTAGCTGATTATGTTTTAAATAAACTTGTTCAGAGGAGATGAATTGTGTATCAATGTAGTAATCATTATCCAACAGAGAAAATTCTAAAGGCTTAATATTACCACCACGTATAATTCTAACACCTTTATTATTAATGCTTAAATCGCCCTTCTTGTAAGAAAGACCTGTATTCATTGAAAAAATATCTTTTATTTTTATAACAACCCAATTCATAGGTATATTCCCATAATAAGAGCCATAATCACAAAAATAGCAGGTAGTCAGTTTGACCACCTGTTATTTTTTACCAATTAACAATTTTATCTACAATATTTTGTTGTTCAGTAGCTGTTTTCCTTAGATAAATTCGAGTAGTTTCTATACTTTCGTGTCCCATCAAATCTGCAAGCAAGGCAATATCATTATACTTCGCTAAAAAATTCTTAGCAAATAAATGCCTAAAAGAATGAGGGTAAATTACTTTAGGATTCATTTTGTATTTATCAGCATAATTTTTTAACTGTTGAGCAACTCCTCTTGCTGTAATTGGTTCGTTAAATTTATTCAAAAATAAATAACCACTTCGACGATTTTCTGATTCTAACCAACTAAGACAACTATTTCTTAATTTTTTAGGAATGTACAGTCTACGAATTTTACCACCTTTTGAGTAAATGTCAAAATAACCGATTTCTACATGCTCTACTTTTAGTTTAATAAGTTCACTTACACGAGCCCCAGTTGCACCTAAAAACCAAACGACAAAATGCCATTTTAAAATACCATCTTTTTTCAAACTACGTTTAAGAAAAAGGTAATCAGCATGGCTAATGACATCTTCTAAAAACGGTTTTTGCTGTACTTTGACAAATTTTAATTTCAAATCATCATGACCAATAAAAGCCAGATATTTATTTACTCCTTGTAGTCGCAAATTGACAGTTTTAGGTTTAAAATTGTCTAATAAATATCCTTTGTATTCAAATAAATCTTCCATTTTGAGTTCGTAATTCTCCAAGAAAAATCGAACACCATAAAGGTACGAACGCACAGTATTTTCAGCTAAACCAGCTTTCTTCAAATGTAATTCAAAATCTTTCAACGTAAAACTCCTATCTTATGTTTGATAGAAATTCCACCGCACGTAAAACTATTATACTAAATTAGTGCGTCAATATGGGCGAAAAATTGTTCGATTTTATCAACGATTCTGGATTGTTCAGGAAGGGGTGGGAGGGGGATTAAATATTCTTTTATAGTTTTCGTTAATAATTCTTTTTGTTTTGTACTACCCGACGCTTTTTCTTCAATAACTGACTGAACAATAGGAGAGGAAAGAAAATTATAGATGAAATGGCAATTAATAACCCCCGATAAGACTCTTATAACTGTAACATGGCTATCTGCAACAGCCCAGGCATAAGGATTTTTATTTTCATGGTAAATAGCTAATCGTCCTAACGTACCTAGACCTGTTGAATTCCACATTAAATCACCATCCCTTAGTAATCTTTCTTTCTGGTAACTATGAACTGTTTCGGGATCAATAAATCTTGCTAAGTCAATAGAAAAGCCAGACCATTGATTACATTTCTGAGCAATCACAGGGTATATAGGAATATTTGAATATTTTGGAGACTTCCCTCTTTGAATGTAGGAGGTTATATCGTTTAACCTCACCCATTCCCAACTTTCTGGTATTTCACAAGGTACTTCCTCATAATAAGAGTTATCATCTCCTTGGGAAACAATAGAAATGTCCAAATCTTTCTTTTTAATCTTGCCTTCTTCAAAGAGTTTTTGTTTTTCTGCTCGTATTTTTTCAAGTAAAACTTCGACTGATTCATCATTTGGGTCTTGTTCAACTAATTTTCCTTGCATAGCATATTGAAGAATAGATTTTTTTAGTTTATCTGGAAATTCTTTATCTAGCTGTTCTAGTCTATTATAACTTTCAGCATATTCATCTACTTTTTCTAAAGCTGATTCGATTGCTTCTACTATTCGTTGTTGTTCGGATAGTGGGGGGAGAGCAATTAATAATAGATTAAAATTATAATCATTGATTGCAGGATAACTTGTTCCAGTAGATTTATTATTAACACGATTGATAAAATTATCTGATAATAAATAATATTTCAAATATGTTTCGTTAAGTAAAGTATCCAAAACAATAAATGCTGTACTAGCTATCAAATACTCTTTAAGTTCTCTAACTACAGCAATATTTTTTAGATATGGTCTAACTGTTGAAAATAAGACACTATTCTGCGAAACTAATTTTCTGGCACGGGAAGGCGCTTGTTCAGGTGAAAGATATTGTAGATTTTTGTAGTTGATTATGTTCTTTTTTCTATCAATACTAGACGTATCTATATACCTAAAGGATTTCTCTGGCTTATTTTGCCCAAAATTCCAATAAATTGATTTTATCCTCACCCACTCCCAAGTATCAGGAATATCATAAGGAACATCAATTTCTTGAGTACTTCCATCAGCAAACTTCCCATAATGTTTCTTATGTGCTTCAAGTATATAAAAAGGCGTAAAAATACGCCTATAGATAATGGGGTTGAAATAGGTTTATTGTTGATGAGATTGTAGATAATTCAATTTTTTACTTCCAATCGAATATTCAAAGCCTCCACCTTTTCTGCCTGTAATTGTTCATCATAAAATTCAATATCTTCAGGATTTTCCCCTTGACAACCTCGGCAGAAATATTCTTCCGCTCGATCAGGATTCAAAAATCGACAAGCACAAACAAAACAGTCGCCATCATCATTTATTGAGATAATATAGTAGATTGAAATAAGATGTAAACAAATCGATTAGGAAAGTTAAATTAATTTCTAGAAATTTTTAGCAGATGTAGTGTACTATTCTAGTCTCAATTTACTATGGCTTCAAATATATCTTTCGAAAAAATATTTACAGATGTGTAATTTTGAAGCTTGCAAAAGTTAGCCCCAATTATTCACCCCTAATCTAAAAATCATCCAGAATCCTTGCCTTAGCTTAGATCCTGGATGGTTTCTTTTTTCACCCAATGGGTGTTTTTTACTAGACAAAAAAGAGTTTCCCCTTTATGGTATAAGTGTAGAAAAAAACACAAAAAGAAAGGAAACTCACATGAACAGTTTACCAAATCATCACTTCCAAAACAAGTCTTTTTACCAACTATCTTTCGATGGAGGTCATTTAACCCAGTATGGTGGTCTTATCTTTTTTCAGGAACTTTTTTCCCAGTTGAAACTAAAAGAGCGGATTTCTAAGTATTTAGTAACGAATGACCAACGCCGCTACTGTCGTTATTCGGATTCAGATATCCTTGTTCAGTTCCTCTTTCAACTGTTAACAGGCTATGGAACGGACTATGCTTGTAAAGAATTGTCAGCTGATGCCTACTTTCCAAAATTGTTGGAAGGAGGGCAGCTTGCTTCACAGCCAACCTTATCCCGTTTTCTTTCCAGAACTGACGAGGAAACAGTCCGTAGTTTGCGATGCCTCAACCTTGAATTGGTCGAATTCTTTTTACAGTTTCACCAGCTAAACCAACTCATTGTAGATATCGATTCTACCCATTTCACAACTTATGGCAAGCAAGAAGGTGTTGCTTATAACGCCCACTATCGTGCTCATGGCTATCATCCTCTTTATGCTTTCGAGGGGAAGACAGGTTATTGTTTCAATGCCCAGCTTCGTCCTGGTAATCGTTATTGTTCTGAAGAGGCAGACAGCTTTATCACACCTGTTTTAGAACGGTTTAATCAACTTCTCTTTCGAATGGATAGTGGCTTTGCGACCCCAAAATTATACGATTTAATTGAAAAAACAGGGCAATACTACCTCATAAAACTCAAGAAAAATACTGTTCTGAGCCGTCTTGGAGACCTTTCCCTCCCTTGCCCACAGGATGAGGACTTAACCATCTTGCCCCACTCCGCCTACTCAGAAACTCTCTATCAAGCAGGATCTTGGTCGCACAAGCGTCGTGTCTGCCAGTTCTCTGAACGAAAAGAAGGAAACTTGTTCTACGATGTTATTTCTCTCGTTACAAATATGACGAGTGGAACAAGCCAAGACCAGTTTCAGCTTTATCGTGGACGTGGTCAAGCCGAGAATTTCATCAAGGAGATGAAGGAGGGATTTTTTGGCGATAAAACGGATAGTTCAAGCTTAATCAAAAACGAAGTTCGTATGATGATGAGCTGTATCGCCTACAATCTCTATCTTTTTCTCAAACATCTAGCTGGAGGTGACTTCCAAACTTTAACAATCAAACGCTTCCGCCATCTTTTTCTTCACGTGGTGGGAAAATGTGTTCGAACAGGACGCAAGCAGCTCCTCAAATTGTCTAGTCTCTATGCCTATTCCGAATTGTTTTCAGCACTTTATCCTAGGATTAGAAAAGTCAACCTGAATCTTCCTGTTCCTTATGAACCACCTAGAAGAAAAGCGTCGTTAATGATGCATTAAAGAACAGTCGAGATGAAAAAATCGTGTGACGCACCAAGGGAGGAGTCTGCCCTTTTGAGGAAATCTAGCGAGGAAAAACGATACTGGAACAGCAGAAAGTAAAACTGACCTCATGAGGAGGAAGAAAGTGGCTCATGAGGTCAGGGGTTTTGTAAGTTACATCTAGTTGAGAGAGGTATGAATGATTTGGGGTTAGTAAACTTGTAGATTTCGATTTGAAGTAACTTGTTTTCTTGCCCGATATTGTTTTTGAAATTGAATTTTTCCATAGTGACTCCTTGATTTTCTTCTACACGTCTGATGATAAATCTAATTCGCAAAAGAGTCAAGAGGATTTTTCGAAAAATAAATAGCGACCGAAATCGCTATTTTAAGGGTTATAGGTATTTGATGGCTTAGACTGCTGTGTGACTGTTTACCCACAGGCAATCTTTCTTCTATATTAGTAAAGGTCTAAATAATTATCAATTTCCCATTGTGAAACGAAGGTTGCATAACTTGCCCATTCGATTCGTTTGGCTTCAAGGAAGCTAGTGTAGATGTGATCTCCGAGAGCAGCTTTAACCACTTCATCTTCTGTCAAAGCTTTCAAAGCATTATGAAGAGTTGATGGAAGGTCTGTAATACCAGCTTCCTTGCGCTCTTCTGCTGTCATGATGTAGATATTTTCTTCGATAGGAGCTGGTGCTTCGATTTTATTTTCAATACCATACAAACCAACTTCCAAAAGAACAGCCATAGCAATGTAAGGGTTCGCCATTGGATCCACTGAACGCAACTCAAGACGAGTTCCCATACCACGTGAAGCAGGTACGCGCACAAGTGGCGAACGGTTACGACCAGCCCAAGCAATGTAAACAGGCGCTTCATAACCTGGAACCAAACGTTTGTATGAGTTAACTGTTGGGTTCATGATGGCAGTATAGTTGTAAGCATGCTTGATCAAACCGCCTAGGAAATGGTAAGCTGTTTCTGACAACTGCATTCCTTTTGGATCATTTGGATCAAAGAAGGCGTTATTTCCTTCTGCATCAAACAAGGACATATTACAGTGCATACCTGAGCCAGCAATACCAAATTTTGGCTTCGCCATAAATGTTGCGTAAAGTCCGTGTTTGCGAGCAATGGTTTTAACAACAAGTTTAAAGATTTGAATCTTATCACAAGCACGGAGAACTTCATCGTACTTAAAGTCAATCTCATGCTGTCCAACCGCAACCTCGTGGTGACTCGCTTCTACTTCAAATCCCATTTTGGTCAAGACATTCACAATCTCACGACGTGTGTTGTCCGCAAGGTCAGTAGGTGCCAAATCAAAGTAGCCACCCTTGTCATTCACTTCAAGTGTTGGGTCCCCATTTTCATCCAACTTAAATAGGAAGAATTCTGGCTCTGGACCAAGGTTGAAGGATTTGAATCCAACTTCTTCCATGTGACGAAGAGCTCGTTTCAAATTACCACGAGGGTCACCCGCAAATGGTTCACCTTCTGTTGTATAGACATCACAGATCAGACCTGCAACACTTCCATTTTCATCTCCCCAAGGGAAGACTGTCCATGTATCCAAGTCCGGGTACAAGTACATATCCGACTCATTGATACGTACAAAACCTTCAATAGAAGATCCATCAAACATAACCTTGTTCGACAAGACCTTATCTAACTGTTCATCTGTAGCAGGAATTTCGACGTTTTTCATGGTTCCCAAAATATCTGAGAACATAAGACGAATAAAGGTAACATTTTTTTCCTTGACTTCACGACGAATATCTGCAGCTGTGATTGGCATAAGTTTTCTCCTTAATCTATGACTACTTGCGGTTGCCTAACCGCGACCAAAAGGTGACTGTACTGAAGCAAAACGCCCCTGTTGGAGGAGTTCATTGTGAAGTGCACGACGTACTTCAGTCTGACTAACCGCTTTCTTGGATTTCGCTTCACGTTCAGCATATTTTTTCTTAATGGCAGCGATATTATAACCTTCAGAGATATAATCTTTGATTTCAAGCAGACGATCCATGTCATTCAAGGAATACATGCGACGATTTCCTTCGTTTCGATCGGGCTTGATCAACTCTTGATCTTCATAATAACGAATCTGACGCGCCGATAGATCGGTCAACTTCATAACACTGCCGATAGGAAAAACAGCCATATTTCGGCGAAATTCTTTTTCCTTCATTTACAATTTCCTTCTTTCTGTCTATTATAGTCTAAAAAAAGACAAACGTCAATTGATAATGTTATAAAATGTAACATTATTTTTCTTTTTTCTCTAAAAAGAGACGAATACGATCAATATCGTAATTTACGATAATTGCGACAAAAACTCCCATAAACGTTTCTGATACACGCACAAACACGTACGAAATTGTCTCACCACTTGGAATTGATAGGGTAATGATTAACATAGCTGCTACACCACCAATAACCCCTGCTTTGTTATTCATGGCTACATTTGTCATAATGGTTAACATGGTGCAGATTGGAACAACTACCAAGGTCACCCAAAAGGCTTCATGGAAAAAGGTATTTAATAAGAAGAAGACCAAGGCATAGAGTCCACCGATACTATTTCCTAGAATACGCGAAGTCCCAAAATGAACACTCTCATCAAAACTCTCCCTCAGGCTAAAAACGGCTGTCAAAGCACCAATTTGAAGACCTTTCCAGCCAAAAAAGCCAAAAATCAAGAGAACTAGAAAAACAGCAATACCTGTTTTAAAGGTTCGCATACCAAGTTTGAACTGGGATTTATCGAATTTATATTTTTTAAAATAACTCATAATCTCAACTTTCTATTTCCATTTTATCATAAATCGGTGATTTTTATGAGTAATAGTTGAGAGGAAGCGTTTTTATTTTAAGCAAAAGAAAAGAGGAACTTTCATCCCTCTCTTCTTTGATTTATTTATAAAATCTTATTTTTCTGTCAAGGCTGCAAGTCCTGGAAGAACCTTACCTTCAAGAAGTTCCATTGATGCTCCACCACCCGTACTAATCCATGAGAACTTGTCTGCACGGCCAAGTTAATCGCTGCGGCAGCTGAGTCACCACCACCGATGATTGATTTAACTCCTGGTTGTTTCACGATAGCGTCCATCACACACACCGATTGTACCAGCTTGGAAATCTGGGTTTCAAATACACCCATAGGTCCGTTCCATACAACTGTTTTGGCACCAGTCAAAGCTTCGTCCAATTTGGCGATAGATTTTGGACCGATGTCAAGACCAAGGAAGCCTTCAGAAAACTGCTTCACCTTCAGTGTCACGCACTTCAGTGTAACCAGCAAATGCGTTAGCTTCTTTTGAGTCAACTGGCAAGATCAATTTACCATTTGCTTTTTCAAGAAGAGCTTTCGCAACATCCAATTTGTCTTCTTCTACAAGTGAGTTACCGATTTCGATACCTTGTGCTTTGTAGAATGTGTAAGTCATCCCACCACCGATAAGGACTTTATCAGCTTTTTCAAGCAAGTTTTCGATAACACCGATCTTGTCTGAAACTTTTGAACCACCAAGGATAGCCCACGAATGGACGTTCTGGAGTTTCAACTGCTTCTTGGATGTAGGCAATTTCGTTTTCAAGAAGGAAACCAGCAACTGCTTTTTCAACGTTTGCTGAGATACCAACGTTAGATGCGTGTGCACGGTGAGCTGTACCGAATGCATCGTTTACGAAGATACCATCTCCAAGTGATGCCCAGTATTTACCAAGTTCAGGATCGTTTTTAGATTCTTTCTTGCCGTCAACATCTTCGTAACGAAGTGTTTTCAACCAAGAGAACTTGTCCATCTTCAAGAGCGTTGATTGCCGCTTCCAATTCAGCACCACGAGTGACACCTGGGAAAACAACATCTTGACCAAGTTTTGCTGCCAAGTCAGCGCTACAAGAGCAAGTGATTTACCAGCTTTATCAGCTTCTTCTTTCACACGTCCAAGGTGAGAGAAAAGAATTGCACGTCCACCCTGTTCGATGATGTACTTAATAGTTGGAAGAGCTGCTGGTGATACGGTTATCGTTAGTGATTACGCCATCTTTCAATGGTACGTTGAAGTCAACACGAACGAGGACTTTTTTACCTTTCAAGTCAACGTCTTTAACAGTAAGTTTTGCCATGTTACAAAAACTCCTTTATTATTTTATTCGAAACTATTATATCACACTTTGGAAATATAAGGAAAGATTTCACAAGATTTTCGATATTTAATCTTTATCTTCTCTTTCCCGTCTCAAGGTCAAGGCTAAACTAGCAAGACCAAGGCTGGCTAAGCCTGCTATTAGGGCTTCATTAGCATCAGCTGTTCCTGTATTTGGCAATTGTTGCTTGCTTCTTCTGATTTAACTGCTGTATTTTGAGCTGGTTTTTCCTGTGTAGCTACTACTGCTGGTACTGTTTTTACTTTTGTTCCAATTTCAACAATTTCTGGAATCGCTTCTTGGATGACTTCTGTTGAACGAAGACGACGCTGACCGTTTTCATCAACTTCAAAGACATGTCTTAACAGTCCATCTCGTCCCTGTATGATGACTCGTTGTTCCCCAACTAGCATCTCAGCATTTTCATGCTCTTGACGATGAAAGGCAACCTTTTCCTCTTGAACTCCAATTTAGGAGCCTTTTGTTGATCAGAAGCCGGTTGATAAGTAGGTTTTGGAAGGACTTTGTTTTGTGGTGCTGGTTTAGCAGGTGTGGTTTTTCAGCAGATTCATAAAACAAAGGCATAATGAGTAAAGTGTGGTGCTGTAAAGATAACATGACTATCCGTTTGTTCAAAAGCCAATTCTACTGCCTCTTTGCTTCAGGTAAGAAAAATACTTTCTTAACTTTCTTATCTTTTTCAATTGGGATTTTCACAATAGAAGCGTAAGAGAGATCAACATCTTGACCTTTTTCATCCAAACCTTCTATTTCAAAGACATGAGCATCTTCTCCAGCAAAGTATTTCTTCTCTTCAGCACTTGCTTGAACACGCTCTACTTTCAAACCCTTGATGACAGTCTTCTCTTTATTTGAGAAGTGTACTTCAACACCTGTTTTACTATCAGAAAGACTGCTGGCTTGTCTTCTTTCAATAAAGCAACCAGATCTTTTAGACTCTGTTTCGCTGTTGCAAGCTCTTCTGGACTCAAATCTACTTTTTCAACCAAGACCTTGTTTTTCTCAAGAAGCGGAGCTAGGGCAGAACCTGAAGGATGGTTTGGTTTGCATCCAAGAGTTCTTGAACCTCACCTGTTAAACGATCAAGCTCTGTCTTTTCTTCCTTAAATTTCTCTTGACCATTCAGAGCTTTATGAGCTTCTGTCAATTTATTAAGTCGGTCATTGACTTGATCTTGGGTGCTAATTTCATGGTCTTTCAACACTTGTTCGCGCTTCAATTGCTTTCAAGAAAGCTTCTTTTTTACTTTCTGGTGAAGCAAAGTTTATAAGACCACCTGTTCTTTAGCAGCTTTCAACTTCTGCTAATTTTTTGTTTGAGGTACTCATCGTTTCAATGCTGCTTTTGGAGATACCAAAACATCAAAGTTGACTTCATGACCT